>CALBPO010000287.1 GCA_937899295.1 uncultured Opitutia bacterium | reverse complement strand
AGACGTAGAAACGATTTTGCCTATTAATGATCAGATTCTCTTCAATCCCATCGATGCCATCGACAGCATTCCCGTTGATCTCGATGATCACGGTCAAAGGCTCCAGTTTATCGACAAAAGGTGAGTCACCATCCACTTCAATTAATAAGACTCCATCAAGGTCTTTCGGAATTGAGTAAACATCGCGTAAGTCATCGTCGAGCGGTCGAAGACTGATGCCTTTAAGGGGACTAGAATTCGTATTGATGGCCGCCACTTTTCCAGTGAGACTGCCCAGCGTGATTGGCAATACCATGGTCTTACCTTGGCGTATTAAAGTCACTGCGACCTTAGTGCCAGGAAGAACTTGAGAAACCACTAAGCGAAGCTCAGCAGCCGAATCGATCTCTCTTTCGTCGATTTTCAGAATAATATCCCCGTGCCGAATACCGCCTCTCGAAGCGGGCGAGTCTTCTTGCACTTGATTGACCAGCGCACCACGTGTACTTTCTAATCCAAAGGCGTCGGCCATTTCTCGGTTTAGATCATCTGGGAAAAGCCCCAGCATCCCTCTGGGTACTTCGCCGCTCTTAATCAAATTCGAAGCCACATTGAGCACCATATTCACAGGAATGGCGAAACCGAGACCGATGCTACCTCCGCTGTTTGAGACGATTGCCGTATTGATACCAACCAGTCGCCCCCATGCATCGACCAGCGCACCGCCCGAGTTCCCTAAATTAATCGCTGCGTCGGTTTGAATAAAGTTCTCATAAGATCCTGCTCCGAGAATCTGGCCGCCTCGATTACGCTCAAGCGCAGAAACAATCCCTTGCGTGGCAGTGAGTCCCAAATCACGCGGGTTACCAATCGCAAAGACAATGTCCCCCACACGCAGAAGATCGCTATCGGCCAGCGTCACGGCGGGCAAGGAAGCATTCGCCTCAATCTTCAGGATAGCGACGTCCGTCTTCGAGTCGGAACCAATCAGAGTGGCCACATACTCGGTGCCATCATTCAGGCGAACAAGTATCTCATCCACTTCACGTCCTCGCATCCCTTGCACCACATGGTAATTCGTCACGATGTAGCCATCCGCAGAAATAATCACACCTGAGCCCACGCCTAGTCGCTCCTTACGCTCACGGTTCGAACCCTCTTCAGGCATCGCACGAGGAATGGGGCGACTGAATTGACGGTAGAATTCGGGCAAAGTTAGGCTTTCCCTAGCCGACACGATGCGCGAGGTATATACCGCGACCACTGAGGGTGTAGCTTGACCTAAAACACCCGCATACGAGACAAGTGGCATATCCCCCGATGTGGCGATAGACTGGGCATCCACTTTGACATTCAATGGAGGATTTTTGTCCGCAAACAAGGAAATAGCCGCAAGTAGCGAGATCAAAAGGAGAAAAGCTGTGTATTTCATATTAGGATACGTGATAGGATTAAAATTACATGACAGAATCCAAAGGTCGGAGTTCCGCAAATTTCAAATTGAATCAGCTAGAACGGATAGCAGACCCAGTCTTCTGCTCCTTCAATACCCAATGTAGTGCGTAGACGCCAAGCGATCACAAGCGCCGCGATTAGTCCCAAGCTGCGTTGTATTCGCAGCAACTTCATAGGTGTCATCTTAAGCTGCACGCGCATAAACTGGCTCTGGGCGAGCCAAAGCAGCGGCAAAGTGCCTAGGGCAAAGCCGATCGCAAACTCCGCCCCCTTCAGTGCCGACCCAGAGAATAAGGCTAGGCCAAAAATCATATAAAGTGGTCCACAAGGCAGCAGTGGACTAGCTAGCCCAATCATCGCAGAGGCTACGGGCTTTTGTAGACGGCTGAAACGAGAAGTCATTTTTTTATATAGCCCCCCCATCCAAGTCGGCTTTGGAAAAAAACGATCTAATCGAAAAGCCACCACCAAAAAGAAGACAACAAGTATCCAAGGTAGTAAATTAAGCCAAGAGCTGGAAACCGAGCGAATCACCACCGAGCCAAAAGCACCTGCCAAAGTACCGACGATCGCGTAAGAGAGGAGCTTAGCCAAATGGTAGCAGGTCAAAACAAACTGCGGGTTAGCATCATTCGCCTTGGTCGGCGTAAATGCGCAAGAGAGTGGACCGCACATCGCTACACAGTGGACACTGGTTATCAGCCCAGCAATCAAGGCCGTGTAGGCATTGTAAACTGTCTGGTAATCAAACATCTTGTCTAACTCGGATTGTTTGCGGGGGTTCATTAAAGACACCCGTGTAGAGCCTTATGAAGACCTGCACACAAATATTAATCATACATACTAAGATTAAAAAATACGACCCGATGGCAAGTCGCATCAAGTGAAGAAAACAAATCAATTAAGCCGATTTTTAAAAATGACTTACGAGTGTGAACGTCTTGTGATAAGGCAAGAACTCACCTCACACTTTCACTTCGCGCATTACGCGGTAGTATTGACTTCAAAGGCTGGGACGGTTCCAATAGCATGCTATGGGTAATTCATTTGGCACACTTTTTCGTATTTCCACATGGGGTGAGAGTCATGGCGGTGGTATCGGCGTCGTTATCGACGGTTGCCCTCCCCGCCTACCCTTGAAGGTCGAAGAAATACAATTTGAACTCGATCGCCGCCGCCCTGGACAAAGCGATATCACCACACCCCGCAAGGAAAGCGACACCGCCGAGATCGTCTCAGGCCTCTATGACGGCCAAACCACGGGTACCCCTATCGGTATCTACGTGCCGAATGGCGACCACCGTCCCTCCGCCTACAAGGAGATGAAGGATAAGTTTCGTCCCTCGCACGCTGACTTCACTTACCAGACTAAGTTCGGCATTCGTAATCACGAAGGTGGCGGTCGCTCCTCAGCCCGCGAAACCATCGGCCGCGTCGCAGCAGGTGCCATCGCCAAGAAGATACTCAAACTGGCTGGCGACATTGAAGTGCGCGCCTACATCACCCGTGTGCACGACATCGAGATGCCCGCGCTCAATCATTTTCCAAGCCTCGAAGAAGTCGAAGCCAGTCCCGTACGTTGCCCCCACCCAAAATCCGCCAAAAAAATGGTCGAACGGATCAAGGAGATGCGTAAGGAAGGCGACTCCGTAGGAGGTCTAGTCGAGTGTCGCGTGCGTAATCTACCCGTCGGTCTCGGCGTACCTGTCTTCGATCGTCTCGAAGCGGATATGGCTAAGGCCATGCTCTCGCTCCCTGCTACAAAGGGCTTTGAAGTCGGCAGCGGTTTTGACGGCTCCTTACAGCAAGGCTCCGAGCACAACGATGTATTTGTCAATAAAGACGGCACGGTCGGCACCGCGACTAACCGTTCGGGCGGGGTGCAAGGCGGGATCAGCAACGGCGAAGAGTTGATCTTCCGCGTGGCCTTCAAGCCGACCGCAACCCTTATCCAAAAGCAAGACACCGTCGACAAGGATGGCAACGAAACCGAACTGATGGGGCGTGGTCGCCATGATCCCTGTGTGGTGCCCCGTGCGGTACCCATCGTCGAATCAATGGCCGCGCTCGTTCTGGTCGAACACTGGATGCGTCATAAAGCTCAATGCGAGAGCTTCGATTTTTCCTAATTCATTTCATTTAGTCACGGCACTCTGTTGCCATACTCGTGCATCTCAACACGACAGCCGAGTGCATGGGCTACATCTTATCTTTCCCATATGTTAGACACCGAACCCCTGGTTTACCTCGTATTCGGCATACCAAATTCGGGACGACGCGAAGTCATATTCGACCTGATCGAAGGTGGTATCCCCGAGAACGAACAAATAATTTACTTCCGACCTCAAGACGAGGCGGCTTGTGCTTACGATGAACAAATCGAAGCACTAGAAAATGTCAGCGTCGTCGGATGGAATTTGAAGGACTGTAAAGTCACCCACGGTAAGATCTCCGCAGCGCCGAAAAAGATACTCTTTCTCGCGCCCGGACTAAGCGACCCTTCAGATTGCGCCGAAGGACTTAAGACATGGAGCGATCATAACAACTGCCAGATCGCCCGACTCATTACGGTCACGCATTGCCACTTCCTTTCAGAACACCCAAAGGCAAAAGCCTGGTTCGATGCCTGCATCCACTTCTCGGATGTTGTGCTACTTAACCGCCGTGAAGAAGCGGGTAACAAGTGGGTCAGAGATTTCGAGACTGCTTATAAAAAAGCATGCAGCCCCGCGCGTTTTGGCATGGTCAAGAAAGGCCGCGTGAGCAATCCGGTGGAAGTGCTCGACCCCGAAGCACGCCGTACCTCACTCTATTTCGACGAACTCCTACCTATTGAAGACGACGAGTTCGAGGACGAGCACCAACCTGACGATATCAAGATCGATACATATATTGAGCGGCTAGAAAACGGCCATCGCGCCAAACCGATTCCCCCGATAGCGAAGTTTCTGTAGTCTTAGCGCCCCACCATCTCACTCTCTATGGTGCTTAGACGCTTCTGCTTCTGGCCGAGCTTGGGGATGCAGGCGATCAGAGCTTTCGTATAGGAATGCTGCGGATCTTTAAGGATCGTCTCAACCGCACCTTGCTCAACGATCTCGCCGCGATACATGACGATGACTTCGTCAGCGAAGCCTTTGACGATACCAAAATTGTGTGTGATCAAGATAATACTCATGCCGAGCTTTTCGCGCAGTTCGCGGAGCAAATCCATAATCTGGGCTTGGATGGTGACGTCGAGTGCTGTGGTCGGCTCGTCAGCGACCAACAGCTTTGGCTCGCAGGCCAAGGCCATCGCGATCATCACGCGCTGCTGCATGCCGCCACTCATTTCGTGCGGATAAGCACTGTAGCGCTTTGCTGCATCACGGATACCAACTAGCTCCAACAATTCGACCACTCGACCTTTGACATTAACAATATCGGGTCGGTGCAATCGCACCGCCTCTGCGATCTGGTAGCCGACGGTGAAGACAGGGTTGAGCGACGAGGACGGCTCTTGGAAAATATATGCGATCCCCTTCCCACGAACGCCACGAATCGCCTCAGCATCCATCTCGAGAACGTTTTCTCCTTGAAAAAGAATTTCGCCAGACACAGTACAATTCGGAGGTTTCGGTAAAAGCTGGGTCAAAGACATACAGCTGACACTCTTCCCGCTACCGCTTTCGCCAAGGATGGCCACTGTCTGCCCGTCGGGTTTCACGGAAAAATTAATACCGTGGACGACCTCATTAGCCCCGCCACGAGAGAGAAAGGAGATGCGAAGATCAGAGACTTTAAGTAGGTCAGACATATTAGGAACATTAAGCGTCGAAGATCGAAGGTCCAAGGCTGAATGATTGTAAATTAGAAATTATTAAGTTCGTTAAGAATTAGAATTTGGATGTTCTACGTTCGAACTTCTTAGCGGGTTTGCATTTTGGGATCCACAATATCACGGAGTACATCACCCAACACATTGTAGGCGATCACAGTGACGAATATAGCAAGGCCAGGAGTGAGCATCCACCAGAAATTCATGAAAAATACGATCATATTTCCCTGCGATTGCTTGAGCATCAAGCCCCAAGAGGCGGAAGGTTCAGAGATACCGAGACCGAGGAAGGACAAGGCAGCCTCGGCCAAGATGTAGCCAGGGATAGCTAGCGTGGCGGCGACGAGTAGGTAGCTAGCGATGTTAGGTAGAATGTGTTTGATCAATATCATAGGTACGCACTGCCCCGCGCTCTCAGCCGCAACGACAAAGGAACGATTACGTATCGAGAGCGTCATGCCACGAATAATCCGTGCGGTACCTGCCCAACCGATCACTGATAAAATTACGATAATGACCATGTAGACCTGTGTGGGCGAAAAGTCGGGACTGATGAATGCCGAGCGTAGCGCGAGCAGGAGGTAGAGCCCAGGTATCGACATCAGCAGTTCCACCAAGCGCATGGCGACAAAATCAACCGTTCCGCCGTAGTAACCCGCCAATGAGCCGACGATAAAGCCAAGTATCAGTGTGATCGAAATGCCTATAAAACCAATCGAGAGCGAGACCTGCGAGCCGTGTAGCAAGCGGCTAAAGATATCGCGTCCGGTAGCGTCGGAACCAAGTAAATAGACCCGCGCTGCGGGGTCTTCCGTGTCGAGCTGAAAGAGTTTACGCTCCATCGGGATGAAACCGAACAATTTATAGGACTCGGACTTTGAGAACCAAACGATTGGCGCGGTCGCATCCTCAGAATGGATGTAGGTAGGCGAACCAACGGCTTCTTTTTGATAAAGCTTAGCGTGTAGGGCACCGTCTTTCCAAGCATAGCCGGTCGGCGGGTGGTAGGGCTTTACAAGATTCTGTTGAGTGATTGGGTAAGGTGAAATTGCCGGCGCGAAAAGTGCCCCACAATAGAGTAAAGTGAGAACGGCCAGCGCAGCCGCACCCATCGGACGACGTAAAACACCACCTATCAAACGGCGAAACAGAGTAACGACGATGTAGCCGACGAGCAGCACACAGGCCACCGCAAGCAAGCCCACTAAGAGCAGGCCAATATATTTCAATATCAGACCAATCATCCCGAGTAAGCTGGGGGCAAAAACTTCTAGTAAAATCTGAAGCGCAATGACGCCGATCAACACGAGCCAAACGAGGTTCGCCTTTTGCCCACTAGCGCCGTTTTTCACTCCACCCTCTAGGCGGATGCGCGGATCCATCCAGCCGAGTAGCAGGTCTGAGAACAGATTACCAAAAACCAACCTGACTACGCCGATACGGACGCCGCCCATGACCACATACTGGTACTAACGGATGCGCGC
>CALBPO010000286.1 GCA_937899295.1 uncultured Opitutia bacterium | reverse complement strand
CCTCTTCGAAGCCAACCGTTACTTTGTTAAAAAACTCGTCCGCCACCAGATCGGTAGTATTATTTTAAAAAATATCCCACGCGGCGGCATCAAGATCCTCGGTAAAAAAGACATTGAGCGCTTGTTCGTTTAATCCCTTACAAGAGAGCAAAAGCAAGATAACAGCGACTGAGTAACCCATACTTGCCAAAAGACTAGTTATTCGGCTATTTTAGAAGCTTTCCAAAAACTCCGCTTAACTCGTCATTCTAATTGAGAACCATCGCTTGGCGGAGTCATTTTTAACAATGCAAGTAATCAAGACCATCACCTTCGCGGTCAACACGACCAAACCCGGAGCCGGAAAAGCCGCCCGCCGCCTAGCTAGCCTAGCCGACCGCGAAGGCGTCCAGACCACAATCCGCAGCGACTATCCGCTCCAAGCCGATGCCCTCGCTGGTCAAGACCTCTGCTGCGCCATCGGTGGTGACGGTACTCTACTCGGTGTACTTGACGCCGCACTCAAATCTGACTGTGCAGTCCTCGGCGTTAACATGGGCAAGCTGGGCTTTCTCGCCACCTTCTCCGCCGAAGAAGCCGCCAAAGATTTGCCTAAATTAATCAAAGGCTACTACGAAATCGCCGAGCGTTCCATCCTATGTTGCACCACTAAAAACGGCGAATCCGTTTACGGGCTCAACGACGTCGTGCTTAAAGAGACCGACGGTAGCGGCCTCATCCGCCTTCAAGTGGCTAGCAACGGCAACCGAGTCTCTGAATATCACTGCGATGGCCTCATCTTTTCAACACCAACTGGGTCAACTGCTTATAACCTCTCCGCAGGCGGTCCCATTATTGGCACTCGTGTCAGCGCCATTGCGATGACCCCAATCTGCCCACATACGCTCGGAAATCGCTCCGTGATTTTTGATAACTCTTCGCAGATCAGCGTCGCTAACCTCGAGCCTGGTCCCTGCCCCCGCATCACTATTGACGGACGCGTTCGCTTTCCATCAGAGGATAATTTTCCCATCGAGATCGCCGTGGCCGACCGCAGCTTCCGTCTCATGCAAAACCCTGATCATAGCCACTTCGCCATCATCCGCGACAAGCTCCGATGGGGTAATCCGACGATTCAGTAAATCGGCTTTACCGACAATGGGAAGTGGAAGTTTTTAATGTAAATGCTACTCACTTCACACTGACCATTCCTCACTTCCTTTGAGTATTCTTAAAAACATTCCAAAAAACCAAGCTAAAGCCGCACAACAAGTCGCCCAGATTCTGAGCGAAACTGGCGGTCGCGCTCTCTTGGTCGGCGGTTGTGTGCGCGACGGCTTGCTTGGTATCCCCGCCAAGGACGTCGATATGGAAGTTTACGGCCTTGATGCCGACGCGGTCGAAGCGGCTCTCTCGCCTCACTTCCAGCTAGATGCCGTAGGCCGCGCCTTTGGTGTCTTTATCCTTAAAGGTCTCGATATCGACATCGCCCTGCCTCGGCGCGAATCCCGTTTCGGCCCAAAGCACACCGACTTCAAAGTCGAGGGCGACCCGACCATGTCCCCCCGAGAAGCCGCTTCACGCCGGGATTTCACTGTCAACGCAATCAGTTGCGATCCATTGACTGAGGAGATGCTTGATCCCTATGACGGCATTGCCGACCTTAAAGCTCGTCGCCTCTGTCACGTCTCCGACGCCTTCTCCGAGGATCCGCTACGGGTGCTCCGAGGCATGCAATTCATCGCCCGCTTTAACTTAGAAGCCGCACCCGAGACTGTCGCGCTATGCCAAAAATTAAGCCCTGAGCACCTGCCGATGGAACGCCTCTGGGAGGAGTGGAAAAAGCTCATTCTTAAAGGAAATCAAATCGGCAGTGGCCTACGTTTTATACAAGCCTGCGATTGGCTACAAAATTTTCCTGAACTTGCCGCCCTCGTCGGCTGCGCACAAGACCCTCAATGGCACCCCGAAGGCGACGTCTGGACACATACCTGCCACTGCCTCGACGTCTATGCAGCGAAACGCACAGGTGACGAATGGGAAGACCTGATCGTCGGTCTTGCCATACTGTGCCACGATATGGGCAAGCCCGACACCACCTACACCGATGAAAATGGCCGTATACGTAGCCCCCGCCACGACGTGCTCGGCGTCCCCCTGGCCAAAACTTTCCTAGAGCGCATTACCCGACAGAAAAAAATTTTTGAGGAAGTACTCCCCCTCGTCGAGCAGCACATGCGCCCCCTCTCTCTCTATCGCGAGGGCGCGGGAGACTCCGCTATCCGCCGCCTTGCCGCACGCGTCAAACGTATCGACCGTCTCGTGCGCGTCGCCCATGCCGACACCTACGGCCGCCCTCCACTCAAACCAGAAGGATTTCCTGAGGGCGAATGGCTCCTCAAAAAGACTGCCGAGCTCTCTATCCTGGATAACGCGCCCAAGCCCATACTCCAGGGTCGCCACCTTATCGACCTAGGCATCAAGCCGAGCAAAAACTTCGGCAAAATCCTCGACCAAGCCTACGAAGCACAGCTCGATGGCACCTTCGCAGACGAACCTACGGGACGCGATTACTTAAAGAAAATAGCTCCCGAGATTTTATAATTCTGATTCCTAATTAACACATGAAATCTCTCTACCTCCTCGACGGCATGGCACTCGCCTATCGTGCGCACTTCGCCCTCATTCGCAGCCCCATATATACTAGCAAGGGTTTTAACACCTCGGCCATCTTCGGCTTCACCGCCACTCTGATCGAGCTGATCACCAAGCAGAAACCTTCGCACCTAGCAGTCGTCTTCGACACCTCTGCACCGACGGAACGCCATCGTATCCACCCCGAATATAAGGCCAACCGCGAAGATATGCCCGAAGACCTCTCCGCCGCCATGCCCCACCTCGACCGCGTGGCCAAGGCATTTGGCATCCCTGTTCTTAAACTAGACGGCTATGAGGCCGACGACATCATAGGTACCCTTGCTCACCGTGCCGAGGCCGACGGCTTCGACGAAATCTACATGGTCACTCCTGATAAAGACTTCGGCCAACTCGTGACCGAAAAGATAAAAATGTATCGCCCCGGGCGCAAAGGCGACGGTGGAGAAATTCTTGGCATCGAAGAGATCAAAGAAAAATGGGGCATCGCCCGCGTCGACCAAGTTATCGATATGCTAGGGCTCTGCGGCGACACCGCCGACAACATCCCCGGTGTTCCAGGCATCGGTCCCAAGACCGCCGAAAAGCTACTCGCTCAATACGACACCGTAGAAGGCCTCCTAGATCATGTGGACGAACTCAAAGGTAAGCAGCAGGAAAAAGTCCGTGACAACGCCGACCAAGCCCGCATGTCTAAAGTGCTCGCCACTATACAACTTGACGTGCCCATCGAGGCCGACTGGGAGGCCATCTTGCTTGAACAGCCCGACCAAACGAAGCTTGTTCCCCTTCTTACCGAATTCGAATTTCGAACCTTAGGTAAACGTATCTTCGGCGCTGACTTTTCCGCCCAAGAAGCGGCTACAGAACTCGTCCTGATGAGTGAGGACGATGAAAAAATGGCTATACCAAGTTCCAGCTTAGCAGCGACGTCACCCCAGCTAGATCTTCTTCCCGACATTGCCTTCAAAAAGCTAGCTGACGTCAAAACAGATTACCGTATCGTAAAATCGAATACAGAGCTAGTCAAACTCGTCACCACACTCATATCCGCAAAAACCTTCTCCTTCGACACCGAGACCACCGCGCTCAACCCCCGTACGGCAAAACTTGTCGGCATCTCCTTTTCCACCGAAGCCCACACCGGCTACTGGGTGCCCGCTACCGAAGAATCTCTAGCGGTACTACGTCCCCTATTTACCGACGAGTCTCTGACTAAAATCGGACACAACTTAAAATTCGACCTATCCGTACTAGCGGAGAACGACTGCCCGGTCGCAGGACTCTGCTACGACACCATGCTCGCACATGCCCTGATCGACCCCGAGCAAAGGCACAAGCTCGACACCCTCTCGGAAGACTTCCTACAATATTCCCCCATTCGATTCAGCGAATTACTACCTGACGCTAAAAAGGGCGAAGTCATCGACTACTCAGACGTGGCGGAGCAAGATCTCGCTAACTATGCGATCGAAGACTCTGATGTCACACTTCAGCTCTGGAAAATCTTTCAACCAAAGCTCGAAGAGAGCGGTCAGGCCAAAGTATTTTACGAGATTGAGACGCCCCTCCTCCCCGTGCTGGTAGCGATGGAGCGCGAAGGCATACGTCTCTGCGAGACGACACTCGCAACCACCGGTGAATCCCTTACCGGACACATCGCAGAGCTAGAAGCCTCCATTTACGCAGTCGCTGAACGTGAGTTTAATCTCAACTCCCCAAAACAACTGGGCGAAGTTTTGTTCGACGAACTCAAGCTAGTCGAAAAACCCAAGAAGACCAAGACTGGTCAATATGCCACCAATGAACAAGTCCTCTCTAACCTCGCGCCCAAGCACACCATTATGGCCGAACTTCTAGAGTATCGCCAACTCACCAAGCTCAAAAGCACCTACATTGACTCGCTCCCGAACTCTGTCGATCTAGTTACCGGTCGCGTCCATACCCATTACGGCCAAGCGCAGACCGCCACAGGTCGACTCTCTTCTAACGACCCCAACCTCCAGAATATCCCCGTTCGCAGCCCCAAAGGCCGTGAGATTCGAAAAGCATTTGTCCCGCGCAAAGGTTGGAAACTACTCGCAGCCGACTATTCGCAAATTGAGCTGCGCATCCTTGCGGCCCTGACGGGCGACATCGGTCTGCTGACCGCGTTCAAGGAAGGCCAAGACATCCATACCGCTACCGCCGCGAAGATCTTTGACGTCGTGCCCGGGGAAGTGACCCGCGACCAACGCAGCACAGCGAAGATGGTTAATTTTGGCATCCCTTACGGCATCTCCGCGTTCGGTCTCGCCCAACGCCTCGGCACCGTTAGCCGGACTGAGGCGCAAGAGATTATTGATAGCTACTTCGCTCAATTTCCCGGCATCCCTGGCTACATGGAGGCGCAGAAAGAAAGCGCCAAGGAGAAAGGCTACGTCGAAACCCAATGCGGGCGCCGTCGCCACCTACGCGACATCAACTCTGGTAACGGCACCATACGCGCCGCCGCTGAGCGCAACGCCATCAACATGCCGATCCAAGGTACCGCCGCTGACATGATCAAGATCGCAATGGTACGTATCCAAAAATCTATTACAGAAAAAGGCCTCAAGAGTCGCATGCTTCTACAAGTCCACGATGAACTCATTTTTGACATGGAACCGAGCGAAGAAGCCGAGCTCCATGAGCTAGTAAGCCAAGGTATGATTGGAGCGCTAGAGCTACCCTGCCCCATCGAAATCGAGATTGGATTAGGCGAAAACTGGCTAGAAGCGCACTAATCATCCTAAACACAATACCTACCTTGCGAGCTTACTCACGCCTCCGTTAGCTCACTAGCGCATGAAGTCCTATGAAGATAACGAGCCGTAATCGCTCCAAGCCTACCAAGTCTCCTTCGCCGAAAACCAACCAGCTTAAAACCGAAAAGATCTAAGAAATTAGTCTCGCGCTTTGAGGCTCCACGAGTAGCTTAGGGCATCATAAAAAGCGGTAACACAACTCTAACAGCAAATACATTTCGAGAGCGTTGCCTGGACGGCAACGCCATGACCTTAAATGGAACGGTGCACAAGACTGCACTTTTGCTCATCGGCCTCATCGCGACGGCAGCAATCACTTGGCGTCGCACGATGCTCACAGAAGATCCTTCAAGTCTATTTCCTTATTTAATAGTGGGTGTGATCGGAGGACTGGTGGTCGGATTCATTACTGTGTTCAAAAAGGAATGGTCGCCCGTAACAGCTCCACTCTACTGCGTGCTACAAGGCCTTTTTCTGGGCATCGTCTCGGCTATCTTCGAACAGATGTTCCCCGGTATCGTTTTGCAGGCTGTGTTACTCACCTTTGGAACCCTCGCCACGCTACTCTTAGCTTATCAAACTGGCCTAATTAAAGCGACCGAGAATTTCAAACTGGGGGTAACGGCGGCCACGGGCGGGATAATGATGATTTACCTCATAAACTTTGTAATGAGTTTCTTCGGTAGCGGCATCCCTTATATACACGAGAGTGGCACCTTCGGCATTCTTTTCAGTCTCTTCGTAGTAGTGATCGCGGCACTCAATCTTGTCTTAGACTTCGACTTTATTGAAAATGGCGTGGAACAGAAGGCACCAAAATATATGGAATGGTATGCCGCCTTTGGTCTACTCGTGACCCTAATCTGGCTCTACCTTGAGATACTACGCTTACTAGCGAAGATGCGTAGCCGGTAAATTC
>CALBPO010000285.1 GCA_937899295.1 uncultured Opitutia bacterium | reverse complement strand
GATCCGAGCGGCAGCTTTCCATCCTCCAAAGAGACTGAGATCCTTCCATGGGAACTTCCAGGAAGATTGACCCTCGTCGTCATAAGCAGCAACCCACTTGGCTACTTCCTCGCGTATTACGTGCTGCCACTGCGTATCTTCACGCGAATCGAGATACGCACTGAAGGAGCAAGTTTGGTAAAGCGGATCAGGCTCTTTTTCGGAACAAGAGAGCAGTGCCACTACATTTTCAGCGCTAAGTACTTGATCAGCTGATTCAAAGCTCTCAACAACTTCAGGAGTGGCAACTGCGACGGCAGCGCGAAGATTCTCGAGCCTGACATCACCCGATTCGAACTTCTCCTTAAACCAAGTAATCGGCATCACTAGGTCTGATCCTTGCACTCGTTTGTGCGCCTCGGCGGTGTGGGCAAAGTTATGGTCGGCAAAACCGAGGAAAGGATTGACCGCGACAAAGTGCGAGAGTGGCCAAAGCGGTGCAATTTTGGAACTAGCTGAGTCGATCTGATTCGAAAGTGCGCGTGGTAGTGCGTTTTCAATGTTATCCATCTTACGAATTAGTTAAGAGATCTAGTGCTTGCTGGGCATCAGGCCGATGGCACGAGCAAAGCGATTCGCCAAGGTATTCATGTAAAAACCATTGAGCGCATGGACATAGAGACGGCGTTTGTAAGCGACTGTTAAAAATCCAGGCTCACCGTCTTGGAAGCGGATTGAAGTGACCAAGAAACCAAGTAGCAGCACCGCGATAATCGTTTCGAAAATTGGCGCAACAGATACCTCCGCAGGCACCGCAGTGGATAGCATCATTTCAGCTACCATAGCGAGTAAGTAGTAAAGTGCGGCGATACTGCCGGCGACCCCTGTGGTTCCCGCGAAAGCGATACCAGATTGGCCCCGACGCATCGCTGTCCAGAGAAGTTGAGTGAGCGCCATCACAAGCACCATACTCAGCACCAGCATTCCTGGCTTATCAGATGGACTGACATTGAAAGGAATGCTTAGGCCAAGGACGATCGCGAAAGAGATGCCAATCGCTAGCCAAATGCGACTCGGCTTTAGCTGTGCATAATGCGGCTTCGCATTGAGCTTTTTTGCTGTTTCGACGGCAGACCCACAGGAAAGGAATGCGTGTCCTTTATAGAGCGAGTGTGCGACCAAATGAAGCACCGCAAGATGGAAGGCGCCGAGACCGCATTGTAAAAGCATAAAACCCATCTGCGCGATAGTGGAGTAAGCGAGTGCACGCTTCACACTGGTCTGAGAGAGCATGACCATTGAGGCATAGACTGCAGTGAGGGCACCGACGATCGCCAGCATGTGAAGTGCACCGAGTGTATGCACAAGCACAGGACTCAGACGAACCACCAAGTAGCCGCCGCCATTAATAATACCCGCGTGCATGAGCGCGGACACAGGTGTGGGTGCGCCCATCGTGTCAGGTAGCCAAGTATGAAAAGGGAACTGAGCCGATTTAAGGATCGCGCCAAAAATAATCAACCACCCGATCCAAGTGTTACTACAAAGTAAGCTATCCTCGAACTTTACAGCTTCAAAGATATAGCCGAAGTCTTGCACTCCGTAGATCATATAGATACCCGAGAAAGCTGCGATCAGGCAAAGGTCTCCTACCCGACTAACCAGCGATTTCTTTCGCGACGAAAGAAGCGTACCCAAGCGATCAGGGAAATAAATTAGTAGCTTATGTAGGCCTAAACTGGTAGCGACCCAAGCTAGGGCAAACTGCACAAGCCCCGGAGCGAGCACCATAGCAATGACCGCGCCTAGTGTAACGCACATCCATTTAAAGAAGTGCCCCTGATTTTCATCTCCAGCAAGGTAGTTTTTAGAGTAGCGTAGAATGATGGCCCCCATAAAGCAGACTAATAAAAGGATGATCGCGGAAAGCGCATCGAAGCGAATACCAATACATTTGGCACTTGTGATAGTGGCCTCGACAGGACTTTTTGCAAACAGCGTCCATAGAACAGTGGCAACTGTCGCACTGGCTACACTTACCCAAGCAATGCCCTCAGCTAAGCGTCCAACTGCGAATGCTCGAGCATTGAGCCATTTAGAAGTAAGCACAACCCACAAGAGCGATGCAGGTGCGATCCAGATTGTCAGACAGCCGATAATTATGTCCATGGAACTAATATAACATATTTTCTTGAATTTATCTAATATAAGTAAATTATACTTTTATTCTATAAAATATATACATATGAATAAGCTCAACTACCATCACCTTAGATATTTTCATGCAATTGTTCGGGAAGGCACCCTCACTCGTGCGGCGGAAAGCCTTCATGTTTCCCAGTCGGCCCTGAGCATCCAGCTAAAAAAACTAGAAGAGAGTCTCGAATGCGCCCTCTTTGACCGCCAGCACAAGACACTGTCATTGACGGAGGAAGG
>CALBPO010000284.1 GCA_937899295.1 uncultured Opitutia bacterium | reverse complement strand
GGGAGTGGGAGGATGCAAAGCGAGGTGCGGGTAAAGAGTGGTTACGACAGGCGACGGAAGTTAAAAATATCTGGATTCCTTATGGTGAATAAGCCGTAAATGGTGGAGGTGGCGGGAGTCGTACCCGCACCCTAGCTATGCCTCGATAATAGCTTCGGCGAAGTTGTGGTAGGCCTTTTCAAAATCTTTTGCCATGCGGTCAGGAAAGAGGTGGAAATCACCTTCTTTGAGCGCCTCGACAATGCCTTCGCTGACTACGCTTGGTAAGTCAGAGTCTTCAGCGAAGCCTGAGGATATGGCCATATCGGTTAGAATAGGACCAGGATGGACACTTAATGTAGCAGTTCCTTGCTCCTTAAAGATGGGTCTTAGCGCTTGAGTGAAAGAGTAGGCAGCTGCCTTACTAGCTGGGTAAGTTGCTCTGGGGAAGCTGCTTAACGAGGCAATGGAGTTGATTTGAACGAAGGCACCGCCGCCGTTGCGCTTAAGCACAGGAGCAAAGGCCTGTGCCATACGAATTAAGCCGTAGACGTTGATGTTCAGTTCGGTCTGAAATTGTTCGATGACATCCTCGTCCATGACGCCCGCACCGATGAGGACGCCTGCGTTTGATACGACGACTTGAACGTCGTGCGCAGTTTCTGCGGCGGCCTTGATGGAAGCAGGATTATCATAGTCGATCTCAATAGGAACGACTTTTTCACCAAATTCTGCTACGAGCGCTTCGGCTTTATCGAGCGAGCGAACGCCTGCGTAGACTTTGGATGCACCGTGTTGAACAAAGCTTTCGACGATGGCTTTACCGATGCCTCGATTGGCACCTGTCACGAGGGTGTTTTTGTTAGAAATGTCGTAAGTCATATTTTAGCGATAAAGCGCTCTGGGCAGAGCTTCAACCCTGGAGACGATTTAATCGGAGAGGGCGTCATTGGAGCCATCTCGCCGCGCAATACGTCGACGTATGTGTTCGCTGAGGAAGTCGAGCACGGTGACGACTATTAAAATACAAAAAAGCACGGTAGCGAAGCGATCCCATTGGTGGAATTCTTGGTAGGCGTGCAGTTGTAGACCGAGGCCACCTGCACCTACATATCCTATGATGCTAGCTGAGCGTATGTTATATTCTAGCATCCAGATGCAGTGACTCCAAATGAGCGGCTTGGCATGGGGCCAGATGCCGTATTGGAATGCTTGAAGTGGATCTGCGCCGATACCGCGTAGCGATCGTGCCACTTTCATATCGACTGACTCAAAGGCTTCGCTGAAAAATTTACCTAGGTATCCAGTGCTGTAGAGCGTTAAGGCGGCGACGCCAGCCAAGGCATTGGCACCCATTGCAGCGACTGCGATAACCGCCCAGATGAGGCTTGGGATGGTACGAATGATGTTAAGCAGCATGCGCATGCTAAAGACTAGCCATCTTGGTCCAATTGTCTGGGCGGCACCTAGAGCGATGATCAGAGAAATAATAATCGCGAAGAATGTAGCTAGAATCGCTATCTCTACGGTTTCAATCAGAGCAGAACCGGTTGACTTCAGCACCGATAGGTCGGGCGGGAAGAAGTCGGAGAGGAAGCGTCCTAAATTCTTCAGGACGTCGAGCTCGCGTTCGTTACCCTCAATTTGGCTACCGCTGAAAATGACAGCCAGAAAAAAGATGACCAGCGTGGTGTTGAGTAAGTTGAGCCGCCGATACCAAGGTAATTCAGTGAGTGCGGGGCCCTTCTCGTGCTGAGGTGTGGGACTTGGACTCATACTTGGGCCTCCTCATTGACCGGCCTGACACGGCGCATCTTGTGTGCCTTCGGGTCGTTTTGGTTTAAGCTAAGTGCAATGTCTGCGAAGCGCTGAATGTGCTCAGCATTATGAAGCACGCAAAGCACAGGCTTCGCTTTTTCATCGGCTTCTTGTCTGAGTAAGCCGAGCACGCGTCCTGCATAATAAGCATCGAGACTGGATGCGGGTTCGTCGGCAAAATAAATCTTAGGCTTCTGAAAGAGCACACGTGCTGCGGCCACGCGCTGCTTCTCTCCACCTGACATATGTTTCGCCCATTTATGTGGATTTTCACCAACTCCTAGTTCGTAGAGTAATCGGTAAGCCTCTTGTCGCAGTTTTTTCGGGAAGCCAAGTAGGGTGCTTAGCGAGTGAAAGCGGCCCAATCGTCCGCAGAGCACATTAGTGAGTAGGTCCGCATTAGGAATTAGCTGGAGCTCTTGGAAGACGATTCCAAAATGACGACGTAAGTCTTCCGGTTTATGCGCACTCGTGCCGCTGAGTTTGAAACTTACGCTGCCCTCGCTTGGTTCGAGCATGCCACGAAGGCAGGATAGAAGTGTCGTCTTCCCGACGCCAGAGGGCCCTACGATCGCGAGGAATTCGCCTGCATATAGATCCAGGTCAAGGTCACGGAAGAGCCACCGACCACCTCTTTGTAGGCCGATTCCTCGGGCGCTTAATACGGGCTCCTGTTTTTTATCCTGCATCATTATTTTAGCCTATGCATCACACGATGAAATCTAAATACAAGTTGCTAGGTCACAGCTGTCATTGAAATTTCCAGCGAAGATAGGATGCTTCAAGCAAAGGCTAGCAAGTCAAGGTTCACTGAAACCAATTAAAACTGCATCGTACGGCTGATTTCGAGTGCTTCAAGCGTGGTCTGCAGGTGGGTCTCGGCTTTGGCAGGAGCCAATTCTGCGCCAAAGATACGGTCACGTAAACTGCTAGCCTGCTTATTCATTTCAAGAAGTGCTGCTTGAAGGGCAGTTTGGTCTAGGCCACTTAGATTTTTACGTACGACGATTACGTGGCTGGGCACGGGGCCTTGGCTATCGAGCATGCGTAGTCGCTCGCGTTGTGCTTTGCTCAGGTGCTTATCCTTATCAATTACGTAGTAACTGACAGCAGCTGCAAGCGCTTCGCCCCTGAGGACACGTTCTGCTGCTGAAACATAACCGGTACCATAGAAAACATGACCCTCACCGAAGAAGCCTTCAGGGCCGTTCTCTAGATCGATCAGACCTTGGGTATAAAGATCCCAGACGGGTATAAGAAAACCTGAGGTGCTCGTGCGACTCGAGAAAGCAATGGGCTGGCCCTTGAGCTCAGCGATATTTTGGTAGGGTGCATCTTTGAGTGTGATCCAGTAACTTTGGTAGTAGGGCTTTCCGTCGATGAGTTCGGCTAAAAGAATATCGATGATGTCTTGCTCGATCAATTTGGCTGCGGCTGTCGCACTGAGGTAGGCTAGATCGATTGTGCCATTACGAAGGCCCTCGTAGATGACGGCAGAACTCATGGGCACGATCGCCTCTACGGGCTTGCCCGTAGTCTCCGAAAGATAGCTTTCCAGGGCAGCGCGATCAGCGAGCATGGCGTCCGGGTCCTTATCCGGCTCTAATGCGACAATAATTTTTTTGACAGTGCTGGCAGCAGCTTCGTCGCTTTGCTGAGAGCAAGCAAGCAGTAGGCTGATTGTAACTAAAAGGGAAAGTTTAAGATAGGTGATGAGTGTATTCATAAAGCGTGAATAGTGGATGGAAGAGTGGTCTAAACGCAAGAGGGGATCGGGCAATAAATGGCCGACCCCCGAATTTGCTACATATATAAGAAGTAATTACTTTTAGAAAGTGCCTTTGATCGATACAGTCGCGTTTAGAGGAGCACCCACAGTGAATTGGTGATCATCATAAGCGTGCGGGTAGTATTCTTCGTCGAGTAGGTTCTCTATATTGACCTGTAAACGAAGGTTTTCGCTTAGCTGGTAGTAAGCTGCCGCATCGACACGAACAAAACTTTCTACTGTGCCAAAACCAGCACCACCCTTAGGAGTGCTCTCACCCTGATAGATTGCACCTAGACCTAGTCCCAATTTTTCGGATACCTGATAGCTGTTCCAGATCGAGAAGGAGGACTTAGGTAGTTCCCCAGGTCTATCACCACCTGCGGTCTCACCGGTTAGGTAAGTGTAGCCTGCGCTAACTGTCCACTGTTCTGAAATCCGACCTAGGTATTGAGCTTCAAAGCCTTGGATCTCAGCCTCGCGATTCTCTATAACATTGTTAATCCTTTGGAGGAGATCTTGCTCGATTTCGAAGGTAGCTAAGGTGAGGCTTTGATCATCCGATAGATCCCATTTGATACCAGCTTCAAGGTTGGTAAATTCATCCGGGTCGAGGCCTCTGTCGCCGCTAAGGCTGGCAAACTGCCCGCCACTTTGTGGGACGAAGGTTTGGCTATAACTTGCGTAAAGAGAAATGTTTTCTGCAGGCTTGTAAATAAGGCCAACCCGAGGAGTGATTTCCTCATCCTTTTGGCTGCCACTATTGTCCGTGAGGGGATTGTTCTTCGTGGCAGGATTGTTATCAGTAATTTCAATGTCGAAACTGTCGAAACGTACTCCAAGAACTGCGGTTAGCTGGTCGGATAGTTTGATCTCGTCTTGGGCATATAAGGAGAAGACCGTGAGGTCGGTAGTAGTGTCGTCATTCAAAATGTCGAAGACTACCGAGCTTGGATTACCGAGGGAATCAATACCTTGGCCGTTTGTTGTGAATGGGCCATTCGCATTGAAATCTCTTGAATCTCCATTCCAGTTATCTGTGAAGCGATCGTTTGCTGATTCGCTGTCGATGTATTCAGATCCGAAAAGTATTGTGTGTTTGATGTCAGCAGCTTCAAATTCAGCGACAAGGTTGCCACTTAAGACAAAGTTTTGGCGCTCAGTCGTGTCGACATAACCGTCAAGCGTAGCGACATTGTTAGTTTCATTGTAGCCTGACGCATAGATATTCTGGTAGAGCTTATCGTAGTCAGTGTCTGCTGCAGTGAAGATACCTTTGAGGGTATCAGAGAATGAATGTTGCAGTAGCGCACGGAATGAGAGCAACTCAAACTCAGACTTATTCAGATCCTCATCGCCGAAAACGGCACCATTTAGTGCGTCCATAGGTTTACCATCATCGCCACTTGGGATACCGCGATCGATGGAACGATCGTAATCGATCACCTCTACAGAAACGTCGAGAGTCGTTTGGTCACTAAGCTCATACTTGAAGCTTGGGTTTACCCCGTAGCCTGAACCATCTGAGAAGTCGCGGTGGTTTTCGAATGTGTCAGAGTAGGCGTTGAGACGGAAGGCGGTGGTTTCATCAATGGCAACATTTCTGTCGAGATAGACTTCACTCGCGCCGAATGTGTCGAGCGACAATGAGTATGCATTGAATTCTTGACCGATCTCAGCCTTCTTTGTTACGCGGTTAAGAACACCACCGGCACCGCCGCGTCCAAAGAGAAGGGCGTTAGGACCGCGAAGTATTTCGACTTGTTCTACGTTGTAAAGAGAACGGTAGTATTGCACATCGTCACGCACGCCATCGACAAAGAAGTCGGCGGTTGATAGGATGCCACGGAAGACGACTGCATCGCGGTGGCCTTCACCTTGGTTCATGTTGACCCCAGGAGTGTAATCGACAATGTCACCGACGCTATCAAAGCCGCGCAGTGAGATGTCGGCAGCACTTGTGATTGAGAGGCTCTGTGGCACGTCAATGACAGGTGTTGGAGTTTTAAGAGCATTAACTTGATCGGAGAACAAAAACTGATCTGTGACCACGAACTCATCTAATTCGTAGACCTTGTTTTCAGCAGCTGCCATATCTTGTGCCAGTGATGACACAGGATTGATCGTCAGGAAAAGAAGGCCAAATCCCATTAATTTGATGGGCAGCATATTTAGTTGTTTTGTGTCTGTTTTCACTGTTTTGTTGTTGGGGTAAAAAATAATATCAGGAATGAGTCTCAATAGCTTTATAAACAAGTCAAGCTATTTATTGATATTGAGTATCATTAGCATGGCTTATCCAAGGTATTACACAATACACAGAGGGTAGTCCTCGAGTAACTAGCCCCTTAGTGATGACAGATTAGGGCACAGCTCTCCCTTATCTAGCTCATTGAGTAGTGGGAAGGTCGCTCAATTGTAGGCGCACCTCGTTAGTTCCTCACAAAAAAAGCTGACCGGAGTCAGCTTTTCAGGGAATAGGCTCTGTCGAGATTTTATCTCGGTTCCCATGTGTTGAGCACTTCGTCGGCAATTCGACGAGACAAATCGTGGGTGAGGCGTGGCATGGCTTGGTATTCCATTTGGAGGAAATCTTGTGTCTGAGCAATTGCGGGAGTTGCATAAGGATTATCCACATAAGCGCTGGAAGATTCATTAATTATGCGCTCCTGGAAGTAGTAATCACCCTTGTTTTGATTAAAAAGCGAGACTTCGGCAGCGAGTATGAGGCTAAAGCTAGCGGCCGTAGTCGTGTCCTCACTCTGGCGCGCGGCAGCGTAGCGCTTATAATCGGTCAGATTTATAAGAAGGACAGCATCAGCTGCTTCCCTGCTGGTGACGAGCTTTGTGCGTCCATCACGGATGAATGCGTCGCGAATCTGCGTGCTGAGCAAAGCTTGCGCTTGGGGCGCGAAGCTATCGTTAGAGACAGGCTTAATGTAGATCGATTCGAAGGGCAGTTCGACTGGGTTACCCAATTGGTAAGAATTACAGCCGCTGATGAAGGCCAAGGCAAACAAGGCTAGCATTGCAACCATGCTAGTGTGTCCTGCGTTTGGGAGCATCTTCATTTCCAGTGTTAGTCTCGTTCTTGTAGAAGAAATTAGTCCGCAAGAAAGCCGCGTAGAATACTGGCGCCAGTGGTGGGTTGGACGCCTGCTTCGATGTCGGTGATACGAGCGCTGGCCTCTTCGGCTGCATCCGATTCTGGAGCGATGGTAATGGTGTCGTTGTAGAAGACCAGCGCCGCTGTATTATTTGAGCGATAATTATAGAAAAAGTCGCCTAGGTTGAGACGACTGCGCGCAAGCAGGTCTTCCATTGCGACGAGCTTGCTCTCTACTTCGCCTAGGGAACGGTTTTGAGGGAAGAGAATGAGAAAGTCTTCGTAGTAGCTGATAGCTTGGCGTGTCGAGCCTTGATCGTATTCCGCTCCATTGACTAGATTGGAATAGGTCTGCGCAATATTATAGTAAGCATCAGGCGCGAGCATACTCTGAGGGTAATAGTTGATCAAACGATCAAGCGTATCGATGGCATCTTCGGGTCTTTGCTCCTGCTCATAAATGAGCGCGATGTTCATGAGCGCGAGAGGTGCGTAGTCGCTGTAAGGTGCGTTGCGAACGATCTGTTCAAACTGGCTAGCGGCTTTGCCTGCTTGCTTAAAGCCTGGAATGATCCAGAGGATTCGACCCCGAGCACCTTCCATGAGAGCGGTGCCACAATCGAACTGAGCGCTGAGTACTTGATTGAAATTTTGGTAGTTTGGATGCTTGAAGATGATCTCTTGTAAGATGTCGAAGGCTTTGACCCATCGCCCCTTCTCCATGAGAATTTGGCCGTAGAGGAAGCGAGCATCCCCGCTGGCCACAGCCTTTGGGTATTTCTTAATGATTTTCTTGAGCTTGCGTTCAGCTGAACCAGTGCTGCCAGCGGCAAGCTTTGCCTTGGCAGAATTGAGGAGGTCGGTCGCTTCGGACTCATCCGCGGCGGACGCTAAATTGAGTGCGACGAGGTCTTCGTCTTCACCGCCGAACCAATCGAACGGGTTGAACTGGGCATGAAGCGAGCTAGCTAGTAATAGGGAGAAAGCGAGTAAGGAGGCGGTCGTAGATTGCATAGTAGTTATTGCCATTTGATCAATGAGGCACCCCAGGTCAAGCCTGCCCCAAAAGCGACGATAAGGATTAGATCGCCAGATTGTATGCGATCCTTGCGATAAGCTTCGTCAAGTGCGAGTCCGACGGAAGCGGCAGAGGTGTTGCCAAAGCGATCAAGATTGTTGTGGAATTTTTCCATGGGCAGCCTCATCCGCTTGGCGAGGCTGTCAATAATGCGCATGTTGGCTTGATGCGGGATGACTAGGTCGACTTGTTCGGGCTTGAAACTGTATTGATCTAGAATGTCATTGCTGACTTGCCCCATGACGCGGACTGCCTGCTTAAAAATCTCTTTACCGTTCATCTTGATGAAATGTTGACGTGCGTCGATAGACTCGTGAGAGGAGGGAATCGTTGAGCCGCCGGCAGGTTGATAAAGTAGGCTGGGATCGGAGCCGTCGGAGCCGGTAATACTACCTAGCACACCAACTTCGACTGAATCTGAGGCTTCAAGTATGATCGCGCTTGCTGCATCGCCGAAGAGCACGCAAGTGGCTCGGTCTTCGAAATCTAGGATCGAACTCATCTTCTCCGCGCCGATGATGAGTGCTTTTTTGTAGGCACCCGAGCGCAGCATGTTGCAGCCCGTATTGAGCGCGTATATGAAGCCTGAGCAGGCAGCTTGAATGTCAAATGCGGTGATATTGCCTAGGCCGAGCTTACTCTGAAGAATGCATGCGGTGGATGGAAAAGGCATATCGGGTGTCATCGTGGCCACGATAATGAGATCTATGTCTCTGCGGTCGATGCCTGCAGCAGTGATAGCCTTCTCGGCGGCAGCTATAGCCATGTCGCTGGTTGTCTCGTCTTGAGCTGCGAAACAGCGTTCGTGAATGCCAGAGCGAGTGCGAATCCATTCGTCTGAGGTGTCTACGATTTTGGCCATGTCATCATTTGTTACTACGTTGGCTGGCGTGTAGGAACCAGTCCCGGTTATGATGACGGATTGAGTTGGCTTAGACATTAAGATAAGTTGATTCTAAGTGAATGATCGATCTGTCGCTGAGCCTTAGTCGACGCTCGGTTTAGATTAAGTCATTAGCTTGATTGATATCAGAGCTGATTGAGTCAATCATATCATGCCTTACAATTTGGCGAGCAATACGTAAAGCATTGGCAATCGCTATGTAATTTGAAGAGCCGTGTGATTTTAAAACATTACCTTTGAGGCCGAGGAGCGGGGCGCCGGCGTGCTGATCGGGGCTGAGTCGCACCTTCATATCGCGGAAGGCTGATTTAGAGAGCGCTGCGCCTATAATACGCTTGGGATTACGCACTAGCTCTTCTTTCATGGTATTGCCCACGAAGCCAAAGACCGCTTCGCTTGATTTCAGAACAACGTTACCAACGAAACCATCACAAACAATCACATCGACGTCTCCATCGAAAATCTGGAAGCCTTCAATTGGACCCACATAATTAATTACCTTCTTATCGATCGCTTGCAGATAAATTCCCGATGCGTTGATTAAGCTATTACCTTTGCCTTCTTCGGTCCCGATGGTGAGTAGAGAAACTCGAGGGTTCTCAATGCCGAGAGCAGCTCTAGCGTAGTTTGAACCAAGCACTGCATTGTGCATTAGGTTGAGTGAGCTAGATTCTGGATTTGCACCGACGTCGATGAGGACGAAGGGTTTTTTTTTGCTGGGCACAATAATGCCTAGAGCAGGGCGATCGACCCCGTCTAGCGGGCGCATACGAAGTGTACCACCAGCCATCAGAGCGCCAGTGTTGCCGCAACTGACGACCGCATCGGCCTCGCCATCTCTTAGTAACTCTATGGCTTGAGCCATCGAAGAGTCTTTTTTCTTGCGCAGCGCTTGGATCGGTTTGTCCGACATGCTGACCACTGGTTGGATTGGAATGCCCGCCTCCACTGCAGTGCGAAGCTCGAGCACGCAGAAAGGGCGATTGAAGAGCGCATTGCCTTCGGGGGGGTCGTCCGGTTGGTCTGGGTTAATTACTGGGCCGTTCAAATGGCCAGGAGGACCTTCAAATTCGCCACGCCGTGTTTCATAGCGGCTTCCGATTTGTCTTTCATTTCATTAAAAATCCCAGGGACCTTCATTGGG
>CALBPO010000283.1 GCA_937899295.1 uncultured Opitutia bacterium | reverse complement strand
CGACGCCACGAGCGAAGCGCAGCCAGTCGGGGAGAAGATTCTTCGGTTCACTGTCGATGAGCACTTTACGGCAATAGAGACCTACACCAGGCTCCATACGACCAAAACCGAAGCCTTCCATATTCTCAGTTGGCGCGTAGAGGACGGTGTTGATTTCGAGGGGCGCGTCGGCGTTGAAGTGAAGCCAGAAGCGAGGCTCGTCGAAGGCCTTGGCCTGAAATTTATAGAACTCTTTGTATTCTTCTTCAGAGACTTCGCTTTTACTTTTGAGCCAGATCGCGCCGATGGTGTTGAGTTTCTCGCCGTCCACCAAAACAGGGAATTGCACGAAGGCGGAATATTTTTTGATGATTTCTTCGATACGAGCCTTCTTCGCAAAGTCTTTATACTCATCCTTGAGTGAAATTACGATACGAGTGCCTCGACGTTCGCCCTCGACTTGCTCGATCTCGTAAGCGCCAGATCCATCGCTCGACCAGCAGTAGCCTTCACCTTCGGCCTGCCAGGTGCGGGTGTAGACCTTGACCGAATCGGCCACCATGAAGACGGAGTAAAAACCGACGCCGAATTGGCCGATGAGATTATCATTACGCTCACCGCTTTCCTTGAGTGCGGTGAGAAAGGCTTTTGAACCAGAGTGAGCGATCGTGCCAAGGTTTTCGATCAACTCATCACGAGTCATGCCTATACCGAAGTCGCGAATAGTAATTTCTCCAGTTTCCTCGTCGGAGGTGACTTGAATTTCAAGGTCGAGGTCAGCATCGAAGATGTCGGCATCCTTTTGCGCGACTTGGTTGTGTCGGAGTTTCTCGGTCGCATCGGATGCATTTGAGACGAGTTCACGAACAAAGATCTCTTTGTCGGTGTAGAGAGAATGAACTACAATATCGAGGACTTGTTTAACCTCGGCTTGGAATTCGTGGCGTTCAGGAGCAGGTGTGCTTGTCATAATTGATTGGTGCTAGAAATTGGAATTAAGAACTTGAATTAATACGTCAGCGGAATTGGTTTTGTTCCGCTTGAAAGTGATAGTTGGCGGTTGCGAGATGGGCGCAGACTTTCGCTTGATCGATGTCGTGCCTGCGACAGAGGTCTTCAAGTGAGTTGGCGTGGTTTCGCAGCTCGGTGTTGATGAGGCCAAGTAAGAGGTGAGGGTCGATACGCTGGAACTGACTCCAATCCATCGTTCGTTTACTCGAACAGTTCTTCGGCGGTATCTTCGGGCAAACCGAGGAAGACCAGTTCGTTAGTGAAGGCGGAGCCACTGGTATAGGCGGCGTAACGAGCAAGGAAGTCTTCAGCTTGTGTTAGGTCCTCGTTGTCGCTAGCGATCTCGGGCACAGTCTTATTTGCAACATATACGAAGATGCCTGTGCCATCTGAGGTGAGCATGGGCGAGATATCCCCGGATTGCATACCTTGGGCTAGTTGGAGCGCACTGCGGTTTAGATCGCGCGGAGCCTCTTGCACTGGGAAGGTATCGAAGGAGGCAGTGCCAAGTCCAAGGGCTTCGGCTGCTTCGATAAAATCAATGCCTTCTGCGATCTTAGCTTTAAGTTTTGCTTGAAGGCTTTCGCCCCTTTCGTTGAAGAGGCGGCGCTTTTCATCCGTCTTGTAGTCGTTGGTAAGCTCGGATTGGACGGCTTCGAACTTAGGGATTTCGGGGGCGATTCGGCCTCCGTAGAGGAGCACGGCAAAGCCACCATCAACGGCATAGGCATCGGAATAGTAGCGGTTGCCCCCAAGTTTGAAAGCAGACTCCAAGAGATCTGAGGAGAGTGCACGCTGCTTCGCACCAGCAAGCGTGTAGGGCTCGATCTCGGTCAGGCTGAGGTTTGCCTCGTTGAGTAGTTCGTTAAAGGCAGCAGAGTCGCGCTTGATCTCATCGCGGTAGAGGGTGTAAGCGAAGCCCTGCGCGGCTTCGTTGGCCATACGCGCTTCTTGCTCGACCAGGTAGCTTTGGGTGACGGCTTCGCGGACATCGCTGAAAGTGACCGTGTTTGCCTCCTTTGGCGTTTCTTCTTCCACGTCTGCGACCGACTCAGCAGGCTTAGTCAATTTGTAGTCGGCTACAAAGCCATCTTGCTTAGATATAAAGTGTTCGCGGAGTTCAGCTTCGCTTGGTTCTGGAACTTTTTCTACGTAAGCTTCGAGGTCAAAGTATACGTAGCTAGCCTTGATGCGTTCGGGAATTTCGTAGCGAAGTTTGTTGGCTTCATAATACTCGCGGAGTGCAGTTTCCTCTACGGTGATCTCGGGTGAGAAATCGGCGTAATTGAGTTCGGCAGTGGTCAAGCTCAGCTTGGTTGCTCTGCGTTGGGTCTGTGAGATTGCTTCAGCTGGCAGGAGGTAGCCGGGGCCCGATAGGACGGAGCCGATTTGGTTGATGCGGTAATCTTCCTCTAGCACGACTATGACAAGGCCTTGGGACGTGCGTGGGTTGGACTCCATGCTGTCGACAAAGCTGGTGTAAGCATCGGTACTAAATTTGCCGTCGGCACCAAGAAATGCAGCTTTGGTGGTAATGTAGTTAGAAAGTGTCTCTTGGTTGGGGGAGGGCACACCGATTTCTTCAGCGAGATGGAGTAGGGCGATACGGCTGGTCAGCTGGTTTTGAAACTGCTCGTCACTGCGAATCTCTTGTCCATTGAGTATGGCGCTAAGCTGCACTTTTTCGATGATGACCTCGCTCTCACGAGGTGAGTTTAAGTCGATGCCGTAAAAGAGATTCTCCTCGTAGCCACTATGGTCGGTCGTGCATCCAGGTGTAGCGCCAATTGTGAAGACAAAAGCGACGATAATAATAGCCAGCAGGAACAGGAAAAGCCAGCGTCCGTGACGAATGAGGTGGTGTTGAATCCAAGAGATCATGAGGAGTGAAAAAGCGGTGAAGGTTAGGTTCCCTTAGTCCTCTGTCAACCTATTGGTTACACTCTCTCGAAGTCATTTTATCGCAACTGGGCCAAATTGGCCATCATCCTACTAAGTTGTAAGCAGTCTCGAAGGGTTGTCAGGCAGGATGACCGCTTTCTTGCTAAGAGCTATTGGCGAATAATCTTTAGCTGAAGGCTTATTTCAAAAGTTGCATGTCCTTCAATTAGGGAATATATCATAAGATCGGTCCATTCATAGTCTAACTGCGGATAATTAAATTCGCGGCATACAGTTATTTTATCATATGTCGACAGCTCCTAAGATTAAACACGTTCATTACGACGAAACCTGCCCCATCATGGATCGCAATCAGATCGATACGCTGATTTTGGGTGACGAAGGTAATGCTGATACCACGCTCGTTCGCGAGTTATTCGACCTTTTTGTGAATGAAGGTGCCACTAAGCTCGAAGCGCTGCCCACAGTCTGCGCTCAAGGAGACGTTCAAGAGCTACGCAGTATAGTACACTTCATAGTCGGTAGCGCGTGTCATCTTGGTCTCGTCCGTCTAGCTGCCTTTTATCGGGCCATCGAGCGTGCGGTTGATGAGCAGCAGCTGACTGACATCACAGAAGTCGAAGCACCTATCCGCCGTGAGTTTGAACTCGCTCGTGAGGCTTTCCGCGCGGATTTTAATCTTTAGAGAGCTCTTTCGCGTCGATGGCAGCCGCGTGTGATTGGAAAGCAATCAATTCCTGCTTCACCACTGGCAACAGAAAATACACACCGATCAAATTCGGAAAACACATTGCTAGTAACATACCGTCGGAGAAGTCGGTCACAGCCCCTAGTGAAAGAGCTGATCCGACTACGATGCAGGCACAGAAGAGCAATTGATAGAAGAGTTCAGAAGCGCGACTTGTGCCGAAAATCGTCGTCCATGCCTGTTGCCCATAATAGGACCAAGAGATCATAGTCGAGATCGCAAAAAGAGTGACTGCTATAAATAATACAAAGGGGAACCACGTGATAACGGACGCGAATGCCTTCGAGGTCACCGCAATACCGTTCGCACCTGCTAGATTCTCGCCGAAGCTACCAGTGATTACGATGACAAGGGCTGTAAGTGAACATACAACGATCGTATCGATAAAAGGTTCTAGCAGTGCGACGATTCCCTCACTAGCTGGCTTTGAGGTCTTGACCGCAGAGTGGGCGATTGGTGCGGAGCCGATGCCCGCTTCATTAGAAAAAGTGCCGCGTTGGATGCCCACAATCAAGGCACCTATCAAGCCGCCTACATAGGCATCAGGCGTAAAGGCTTGGCTGATAATTAAACCAATTGCGCTGGGGATCTCAGTGATGTGCAGCGCCAGAATTGTAAGCGCGCCTAATATATAAGTCAGGCACATCAGCGGTACGAGGCGCGCAGTCACATTAGCGATTCTACGAATACCTCCGATGATCACCACAGCAACCAGCACTGCAACGACTGCACCAAAGACCCAGCGATAGTCTGCCACGAGACTATCCGCTCCTCCGCTGATCTCAATAAACTGAGAACAAGCTTGGTTAATTTGGAACATGTTGCCGCCTCCGAGTGACGCGCCGATGCAAAGAAAAGCAAAGCTCACGCCAAGGAATTTACCCAGTTTAGCCCATCCCTGCTCGGCTAAACCTTTAGTCAGATACTTCATGGGCCCACCATGTACTTTTCCATTTCCGTCAATCTCGCGATAGCGCACTCCCAGTGTGCATTCGGCAAATTTCGTAGTCATTCCTAAGAAGCCGATCATGACCATCCAAAACGCCGCCCCTGGACCACCCTTCGAGATCGCAATGGCTACACCTGCAATGTTACCTAAGCCAACCGTGGCAGAGAGCGCCGCGGTAAGTGCTTGAAAGTGGGTGATCTCGCCCGGATCATCTGGGCTAGAGTATTTTCCCCGTATTGTGCGAAAAGCGAGGGCGAAGGATCTTAGATTAATAAAGCGGAAATAAATTGTCAGAAAAATACCAGCTCCAGCTAACCAGATTAGAATAAATGGAATTGCTTGCCCCCCAATGGTGATGGGAGTGAAGAAAATAACATGGAAAATAAGTTTTATCTTTCGTGGTCTGGTTATGAAGCCGCCTCAAACTCCACGAATTCGTAGCGATCCTGTCTGTCCAACATCGACATGAAATCATAAGACTGTCGATCATTGTAACAAATTCAAAAGGTTTCCATACTGAAAATGCAAACACAGATGGGCAATGTTGGGCGATCTTCGCAGTATCTGGTGCTATTTTGGGATCATTCTGACCATGGTTGTGCCAATTTGACCTTGACTGATGGTCAAAGGCCCAGCTGATGACATGATTTGACGTACGTGTCATCAGCTGGCGTACATGATTTGGCGTACATGTACATGTCGTGTGGCTCATTCTGTCAAATTTATGATAAAAAAGCGCCTAAAATATTTTGCCGATGGTTGTGAGATAAGTAATGCATGCATAGCTTGCCGTACACACGCCTGATGTTGCTTTTTTGCAGAGGCCGTTTTCGACGAGAAAGTGTTTTTGGTTTGGTTTGGTACTGCCTGCACGTTGCTCTATTCAGCAATAGATCGCCTCAAAAACAAGGAGAGCCAGCGGACGGGGGCATGGACAAAGAAGCAGTCGTTCCGGATGCGGACAAGAGACACCATGCTGCAGGTGAACAGGGAGTTCAAGACCGCGGATCCCGACGTTCGAAAAGCTGCTTTAGCCAAACTGAAAGAGATGTGTGAATTTACAAATGACATTGTAGAAACCAGAGTGCAAAACCGGTCGAAACAGCGCCTGCGGGGGAGGATGATGAAATTGAGAGCGGTGCTGTGGCTCTGTTTTGAGGTCAACCATTGTCCAATACTTGTTCAACCATTGATGGTTCAATGTTATTAGGGGTTTATGGTTGAATATCGATTGATAATGGTTGGCTTATTGGCACAACGGTTAATCAACAGTTGTTCTCAGGTAAATAAACAATCAATGGTTATCCAACCATTGAACAATAATTCTTTCTGCTTATATTAGTGGCTATTTTTTTCAATGGTTAAAATTGGACATGCATTTTAGATAACGGTTAAATTTAATGGTTGAAAATAGGCATATAGAGCAATGATTAAGTAACGGTTAAATCCATTTAATGGTTA
>CALBPO010000282.1 GCA_937899295.1 uncultured Opitutia bacterium | reverse complement strand
GCACCAGTATCGATGAGTTGCCTGAACTGTGGAATGTGCTCAAAGGAGAAATGAGCCTAGTTGGCCCCCGCCCCTTACCGACAATCTACTTGGAACGTTACTCGCCCGAACAAGCCCGCCGCCATGAAGTGCTTCCAGGCATCACTGGTTGGGCCCAAGTCAACGGACGCAATGGCCTTAGCTGGAAGGAACAATTCGAGCTCGACCTCTGGTATGTCGAGAACCGTTCCTTCTTGCTCGATCTCAAAATTCTCTGTTTAACTGTAAGCACCGTCTTAAGCCGTAGAGACATCGCCGAAGAAGGCCATGCGACACGCAGCGAATTCTTTGGCAACTAAGACTGCCCTCCAGATACTCCACATGCCAGACCGCACAGCCATCCAATCCCTAATCCTTGAATCGGTGCAAATGCTCGCCGAAGATTTCGAACTCGAAGCACTGAAGGCTCCGAACCCACAGACCGCGCTCTATGGAGGAGATGGCTCGCTCGACAGCATGGCGCTGGTCAACCTGATCGCCGACATTGAAGAGGCCTTGGCCGAGAAGTTTGACGTCTCCATCGCATTGGCCGACGAAAAAGCCATGAGCGCAAAAAACTCTCCTTACCGAAATGTCGCTAGCTTGACTGATGCAGTCATCGAAAGGATGCCCACATGAAAACGATCGTTATCACCGGAACGCGCAAAGGAATCGGCAAAGAAATGGCCGATCACTATCTCGCCGAAGGTTGGCAAGTCGTCGGTTGCTCCCGTGGCGAAGGCAGTATCGAGCACGACCACTACCAACACTTCGCACTCGATGTGAGCGACGAAGATGCCGTCATTGCGATGGCTCGAACGATCAAGGCCAGCCATGGGAAGGTAGATGCGCTTCTTAATAACGCCGGCATCGCATCGATGAATCACGCGTTGCTCACGCCCGCCAGCACGGTGAACCGCATTTTGCAAACTAACGTAGTCGGCACCTTTCTTTTTTGTCGTGAGATGGCTAAGCTCATGCGGCGCACTGAGAATGGGCGTATCATCAATTTTACTACAGTCGCCCACCCGCTCAACCTCGAGGGTGAAGCCATCTATGCCGCCAGTAAAGCCGCCGTGGAAAGCCTGACCCGGATCCTAGCCCGCGAGCTAGCCGAGCTAAAGATCACAGTCAACGCGATCGGGCCCACCCCCATCGAGACCGATTTGATCCGCGGAGTACCTCAAGAAAAAATGGATGCCCTCCTCGCCCGCCAAGCCCTCGGTCGCATGGGTGAAGTCCGCGACGTGATCAACGCCGTCGATTTTTACCTACGCGAAGAGAGCGACTTCATTACAGGTCAAGTACTCTACCTCGGCGGTATAAATTAGCGTAGTCATGACTCTTATTGAGGCATGCGATAACACTCATTTTTCAGCAGTTTCCAAAGCAGCGAATAAGCGCGCCCTCAAAATAAACAATGACTTGGATTTGCCAAAAACTAGCCGCTTGTGGCGATCGCATCGCCTGCTACGAAGCAGGCAAGGCATGGAGCTACGCCGAGTTTATCGAGCTCATTGACCACGCAGCCACGCGAGTCCCCAGCAAAGGTGCGGCCGTCATAGAGGTGCAAGCACCGACCACGATCGAAGGCCTCGCCATGCTTCTTGCCATAGGAGAGACCGGTCACATCGCCCTACCGCTGCCCCCAGGGCTACCCGAGGCCGAGCAAGATAAGATGCGACTCATCGCCAATTCTTCGCAGCTTTATAATCAACTCGAAGGCAGTGGCCTCGTGCTCTTCAGCAGTGGCACCAGTGGTGAACCCAAAGGCATGTTACACGATCTCGATGCCCTCCTCGCACGCTATAAAAATCTAAGTGCTCGCAAGGATCGCTCCCTCCTCTTGCTACTAATTGACCACATCGGCGGGCTCGACTCCGCCTTCCGTTGTCTTTTTTCCGGGTCAACGCTCGTTGTGCCCGAAACTCGTAGCCCTGAAGCGGCGGGCCGAGCTATCGCCTCACATCAAGTTAACATCCTGCCTGCCTCCCCGACCTTCCTAAATCTAATGCTACTCTCGGGGACTGCCCAGAAGCACGATCTTAACACCGTCGAAATCATTGCTTACGGCGCAGAAGCGATGCCGCAGAAAGTCTTAAGCCGACTCGCCAAAGCTTTCCCCAACGCGCAACTTCAGCAAAAGTTTGGCACTAGTGAAACAGGTGCCATTCGGATCAAGAGTATCGACAATGAAAGTCTTTTTTTTCGTATCGAAGATTCGAATACCCAGTGGAAAGTAGTCGAAGAAGAGCTCTGGCTAAAAACACCCTCACGAGTCCTCGGCTACCTAAATGCAGATGATGGTGGCCTTGAAGCGGATGGCTGGTATCGCACGGGCGACCTCGTCGAAACAGACGATCACGACAATCTCAGAATCATCGGTCGCGCCAGTGCGGTCATCAACGTGGGTGGTCAAAAAGTGCACCCCTCCGAAGTAGAGGCTATCTTAAACGAAATCGAAGGCATTGAAGCGGTCAGTATTTACGGCACAGAAGCTCCTATCACTGGAAGCACCGTCGCCTGTGAAATAGTAGTGGGCGGCAACGAAGGTTCGCGGGTATGGAAGCGCACAATCCGTAATCATTGCCGAGGCAAATTAGCGCCATGGAAGATTCCCTCATCCGTAAAAATCGTCGATTCGATTAGCGTGAATATGAGGATGAAAAAAGTAGTTCGCTAGCGCAGATCAGGAATTCTTAACATAGCCCCGAGCGCCCTTGACAGGCTCTCGTAGCGCTGAAAAATTTAACATTTTAATCCGACATACCCATGGCATCTCCTACAGACGTTCGCAAAGGCAAAGTCCTCAATTACCAAAACACTCCGCACCTTGTGCTGGATGTCCAACACCGCACGCAGGGCCGCCAGGCTGGCTTCATGCAAGTCACCATGCGCAACCTGAGCTCAGGCGCGAGTACTAACACCAAGATCCGCACCACAGATAGCGTTGAAATCATGCACACCGATATGGTGAAGTTAGAGTTCAGCTACGTCGATGCGGACGGCTACCATTTCATGGACCCAGAGACTTTTGAGGATGTCATCCTCGACGAAGGACTGATCGAAGAGGCAAAGGACTTTCTAGTCGAGACGCAGGCTTACAGCATCCTCCATGTGGACGACAAACCCATCTCGATCGATCTACCCGCATCGCTTGAAATGAAGGTCACTGAATCCGCTGAAGGCGTCAAAGGCGACACCGCAAGCAACGTGCAAAAGCCCGCCACACTGGAGACCGGTCTCACGGTGCAGGTGCCGCTCTTTATCAAAGAGGGTGAAACCATTAAAGTAAACACCGCCGACCGATCCTATGGGGGTCGCGCATAGTTCATCGGCGCAGTAATCCAAGCGGGAGGGAGTCTCGGCTCACGTCGCGATAAGACATACCTTTGTCGCCGACCAGCATTGATCTTTTAAATCCACATATTATAATATGGGTTTCTGAAATTTTTAAAAAATGCAACTCACTACCCCAATGGCTAGAACAGCACAAGCCCGATCCGGCTTTGCGCTTGTCATTGCCTTAAGCCTGATGGCTTTTGTCCTTCTGCTTATACTATCGATCACAAGCTTTGTCGCAGTTGAGCAACAAAGTGCCAATATTGCTAAGCAGCAACTCGCCGCGAAGCAAAATGCACTTGTAGGCCTACAAATCGCCATAGGTGAGTTGCAAAGGCGTCTGGGCCCAGATCAAAGAGCGACAGCGAGTGCCGATATTCTAAATAGCAGCTATAATCCTTATACGCTCGTCTGGCATTCTGACGAAAAGAAAGTATGGAACAGCTCGGCAAACGACTGGATTGATAAAGACGATAATTCAGATGAGAAAGTAGACTTTGCACTCCCACTCCTCTCGGTAGATCCGGTCAAGCTAACTACTCTAATAAGCAGCGGCGGCGAATTCAACGAATCAGCACTCGATAACCCAGTCGAGCTCATGACCATCACCAAACCTAGTGATGGCACACTAACAAGCCTCAAAGCTGAGCGACGCCCACTGGTCGACGCTCAAGGTGCGACCACCGGCAACTACGCATGGGTGGCTCAAGACGAATCGCTTAAGGCTAATCTTAAGACCGAGCATGGAGATTACCAGAACACAGACTCTAGCCTGGATTTAGTCGAGACCAGCCGCCGCCTTTCGGTCTTTCCCTATGCCAACGCCGCAGGCATTGAAATTAAAGGAAAGCTCCCCTTTAGAGAGGTCGAGCCAGTAGCGAACGGCGAACTAAATGACAATTACTTTGAAAAAGAATTAAATACTAAATATGGTTCTGGTTTTTCAATT
>CALBPO010000281.1 GCA_937899295.1 uncultured Opitutia bacterium | reverse complement strand
TGCGGCAGAGACGAGGGAGCAGGGGGGTACTAGAACGACGGAGAGTGCGAGTCATCGCAGCGAGGGCGGCGAGATGATAAGCATCTAAGAATACTTTAAATACGAGGCAGGCATAAGTCCTAGGTCATACCCTTACGTCGCTAGCTGAAGCGTAGCAACTAACTACTCTTCCTATGAAAAACTAGGCTGATAAATGTCGTGCAGGCGGAGCAAACCAAGGCATTTACCATCTTGCTCATCGACCACAGGGAGCACTGAAATCTGCGACGGGCGCTCTTCCATCATGCGGACAGCCTCGCCAAGACTCATGTGCAGCTGGGTCGAAATAGGCGCAGCGGTCATACAATGACCGACTTGTTTGGCTAAAATGTCACCTTCTTCTAAGAGTATCCGACGGATGTCACCATCAGTGAGGATACCCTCCAGCATGCCGTCTTTCGAGACGATGCAGGCTGCCCCTAAGGGAGCCTTTGTCATACGAATTACAATCTCGCGTAGAGTATCGCTGACCTGTGCGCAGGCGATATTTTCGACCGGGTGCATGACCTCGCCCACCGTCATAAGCAAATTACGCCCTAATTGCCCACCAGGGTGAAAAGTAGCAAATTCCTCAGCCGTAAAGTCGCGTGCCTTGGCCAGTGCTGCCGCGAGGGCGTCGCCGATCGCGAGGCTCACCGTGGAACTAGAAGTCGGCATAAGATTAAGCGGGTCGGCCTCGTTTTCGACGCTAGCGTCGATCACCACATCAGCAGCCTTGGCAATCGGGGAATCTAGGTTTCCGACGATAGCGATGATCGGTGATTTAAATTTACGAAAGAGCGGTATCAGGCGGATTACTTCGGTGGTGCTACCACTTTTGGAGAGCACGACGGTAGGATCTCCAGGCTGGTAAACGCCGAGATCGCCGTGAATGGCCTCTGCCGCATGGAGGAATACAGAGGGTGTGCCGCTACTGGAAAAGGTAGCTGCGAGCTTTGCACCGATGCGGCCGGACTTTCCAATACCGCAAACAAAAAGCTTACTCGGTGCAGCTAAAATAATATCGACGGCAGCAGTAAATGATGAGTCTAAGCGTGCGGCAGCCATTTCTATCGCGGCGGCCTCCGCACGCATGGCTTCGCGTCCAGTTTCTAAAGTTTCCTGATTCGAATCGGGCATAATTCAGACTTAAGCCCCTAATCTGTTATCGACCACTCTAAAATTCAAAGACTATGGTTTAGCATTAAAAAACCGCCAAATTGCTGAGGCGGTTTTAAAAGTCATAAAGTAGAGACGTTTGCGCAATTGCCTAGTGCCCTAATGGCCTAATAATCTTTAAGAGTGATTAAGCCCCAGAGCAGAGAAACTTGATCACCACCGAAATTCTTGCGGGTGCAGAGCTCATCCGTGCTTAGAGAAAAAGTCGCAGGGCCTGATGGCTGGTAATGCGCTTTATTAATCTTAACTATTCCAAATAGATTCGCTTCTTTAGATCCCATTTGGCTAGTGCCAACAGGTTGGCAGCCAGTGAAAATCAGTGCGGAAATTGAAATAGAAAGAAGAGCGATGATCTTAGTGCGCATTTTTATTCGTGGGATTTATATTAAAGAATCAGTATGAATGAATTTGGTTCAATTAGCAAGTGGTTTTTAGGACTCTAGAAAGGTCTAATTTACTCATCCGTATCGCCAAGCAGATCTTCAGCGATGTCCATATTTGAGTGCACCGCCTTGACATCCTCCAGATCGTCGAGTTTCTCGATTAGGTGAAGCACTTTACGGGCAGTCTCAATATCCTCGACGGGCACCATAATATTAGGAAGGTAGGCGAGCTCGGAAGACTCAGTCTCGATCTCTTTTTCTTCAAGTGCCTGAGATAGCGTATCATACTCTGTCATCGGACAGATGACCTCGAAGTGATCGCCCTGGTTGTTGATATCTTCCGCACCGGCTTCAAGTGCGAGATCCATAAGGGCTTCTTCGCCAATTTTTTGAGAATCGATGATCACTTGACCCTTGCGATCAAACTGGAAGGCGACAGAGCCGACGCCTGCGAGGTTGCCCCCGTTTTTAGTCATGGTGCTGCGAACTTCAGATGCGGAGCGGTTTTTATTATCGGTTGTGATCTCCACAATTATACCAACACCCCCTGCACCGTAGCCTTCGTAAACAAGTTCTTCGTAGACCACGCCTGGTAACTCACCCGTGCCTTTTTTGATCGCACGATCGACGTTATCGGAGGGCATGTTCGCCGCTTTAGCCTTTGCGATGACTGTTCGCAAGCGCGGGTTCATAGCAGGATCGCCGCCCCCATCACGTGCCGCAAGGGTGATGTCCTTACTGATCACACTGAAAATCTTACCGCGTTTGGCATCGGCCGCGCCTTTAGCACGTTTGATTGTGGCCCATTTACTGTGTCCTGACATTAGTGTGAGATGCTGGAAATTTTAGATACTGAAAAGCAGAAAATTTAAATAGATTAACTACCTGAATACAATTATTTACGCTTTGGTTTGGTGCGAGGCGCACCGCCCTTGCCTTTTGACTTTGTCTCAACCCCTACTGCGACTGGTTTTAGTGGCTCATCGGGACGACTGTTAATGATCTTCTGTTGGATAATGGTGAGGATGTTTTGTACCGTCCAGTAGAGTACGAGGCCGGAGGAGAAATTATAGAGGAAAATCAAGAAGATGAAGGGCAGGAACTTGAAGATCTTCTGCTGCATGGGGTCTGCCGCAGGCGAAACGGGCATCATGCTCATCTGCAAGAACATGGTCACACCCATAATCATGGGGAGAATGTTGATCGGGAAACCACCGACCACGAACTGAGTATCGGGTAGCGATAAGTCAGAAACCCATAGAAATGGCTCGAAGCGAAGCTCGGATGCGGTGCGTAGCATGTAAAAGAGGCCCAGGAAAATGGGCATCTGGATCAGCATAGGAAGGCAGCCAGCCACAGGATTGACCTGATGCTCTTTAAATAGCTTGAGTGTCTCCTGCTGCATTTTCTGAGGGTTATCTTTGTGCTTTTCCTTGAGCTCCGCCATGGGGCCCTGAATGGAAGCCATGCGTTTTTGCGAGCGGCTAGCCTTAGCCGTGAGTGGCCAGAAGAGAAGCTTGATGCAGATCGTCATGATCACGATGGACCAGCCCCAGCTTGGGACGACGGAGTGGATCAAATACATGAATGCGAGTAATAATTTACTGAAGAAGCCGAGAAAACCGAACTGCATGACGAGGTCTTGCTCGTTACCCATAGCCTGGAGACGCTTAAACTCCTTGGGGCCTACAAAATATTGGAAATCTAAGGACTTCGACTCGCCCGCAGTGAGTGTGCCAAGTTCGTAGCCAACGCTACCTGAGATACCAAGACGGCCAGGCTGATTAATGACATCGGAGGGGGCCTCGACGGGGTAGACAAAGACATTGTTGGCGACCGTTCCCGAGGAAAGCACGCTCGCAAAAAACTGATTTTTAACCGACGACCACTCAATGCGTGCCGCTTCTGCAATCACGTCCTTGGGGTTGCTCGCGCCGATTCCGAGGAAGCCTTTGCCCCCTGTTAACTTCTTAATCGGGATGAACTCAGCATCTTGCCCGTCGAAGTAACCGACATTAAGAAAGTTAACACCGATCATTTCCTCGGTAATAGGACGCGCCGTGCCGAGATTGAAATAAATAGTGGAAAGCGCCATTGCGGAGGTCGAGTTGTTCTTAAAGGTGGTGCTGTGCTCGATCGTGTAAGGCTCATCCACAGAGCCAGTCGATGCGATGCGATACTCACGACGAATGCTTAGCCCCTCGCCGCTATCGAGTACAAAAGTGACAGAATCAGAGGACTGCTGCTCGATGTGGTAATCGAGGTCAAACTCTCGAATCTCACCATCACCCGAGTTTAAGCTCAGGCTCAGCGCTGGCAGGAGGCCACCTTTGTTAAATACGTAGTCATCACGCTCGCCGCTTTTAGTCTGGAGAAAAGAGACCGTCTGAATTGCGCCGCCGCGAGTGGTGAAGACAGCCTCTATGTAATCGTTGTAAAGCGCAACCGTGCTCTCTGGAGAGAGTGGCTTGGTGGCGGCCTCGACCTCAACCGCTTCGACCTGCTGAAAAAGATCAGAGACCGAAACCGAAGACTTGGAGTTGAAGGCAGAGCTTGCCGCGTCGGTTGCCACCAAGGCAGCGTCAGCTGGCGTGGTCGATTGACCCGCAGGCGCTTGTAGCGTTTCTGCCTGCTTGAGCTGCTCGATGCGCTGCTTTTCGATTTGTTGGCTCTGCCAAAACATGAAGCCGATACCAGCTGCCATGAAAACTAGCCCTAAGAATGTGTTCTTTTTATCCATCTAAATGATTATTGAAAGGTGGTGAAATGTCGTGCTTTGAGTCGTTTTTCAAGTCTGGAACGGGGTCATATCCGCCCGGATGCCAAGGGTGGCAGCGTAAAATCCGCCGCAAACCTAACCAAGTGCCATAAAAAAAGCCGTGGCTCAAAAGCGCGTCACGCGTGTAGCAGGAGCAAGTGGGTTGAAAACGGCAGCCGCAGGAAGTGCCAAATAAAATCTGTTTGAGCGGTGAAAGCACCCACTGGTAAACTCGCACCAGCAAGGCCGCAAAGCGCGAAAGTATGGATGGACGCGCAGTCAAAATACGCTGGATCTTTTGGCAAAAGTTCATGAGTCGGTAGCGATATCAGAGACTTGTTTTTTTTGGATTGTGCGACAGGCACGGAGCAAACGCGCTTCCAGATCCTCAAAACTATGACGGTTAAAATGACTGCGTAGCACAATCACCAATTCACTGCCCCGAGGTAATTCCGTGGCATGCTTTCTAAAGAGCTCGCGGAAGATACGCTTCCCATAGTTGCGCTTGACGGCATTACCTACACGGCGACTTGCGATAATACCCAGACGCGGGGCCGTATCTGCCTGCGACACGTGGCACTGAATAATGAAAGGTCCGCATTGGATACGATGACCCAAACTGCGGACTCCTTGAAATTCGCGTGGCTTGCGCAGGCGATTGGAAGCCGGGATACCCATGGCCTCGATAATACACCAAAAAACAAGGCCTAGGCAGCTAGACGATGACGGCCCTTTGCGCGACGCGCAGCTAGAACCTTGCGGCCAGAGTGTGTTGAATTACGGGCGCGAAAGCCGAATTTGCGAGCGCGACGTAGCTTGGAAGGTCGATAGGTTGGTTTCATAAGAAAAGTGTCCTCTAAATGGGAAAGCGGGGAGGAAAACCCCTGCCCTTACTGCTGTCAAGGCACGATCATAGAGATTTGCGCCTCTTTTTCGGGTCGCAAAAAGCTGAGAAAGGTTAAATTTTAGTAAAACTAACTTCGCCTAAGATATGGATTTGCAATAGCCATGAAAATGTTTAGTTTACATAAGATTCATTAATCATGAAACTTATTAGCTTACTTAACGTTTAGTGAATTCAGCTAATTACCCCAAAAATGCGCTTTTTTCTTTCCACTTTACTCGGAGTATTTCTTGTCGCTCCACTGTGCACATTTGCCATAACAGACTCTTTTTCCATCACGCCAGACGGGGCCGAAACCGAACTGCTGCTTAAGGAGAAAATTGATCCGATTGAAATTATTGAGTTTTCGAGTGATCTTGAAAATTGGATTCCGGTAGCGAGGAACTACGAAAATCAGTGGGAAACCATTTTTCCTCATGCATATGACTTAAGCGCGGTGGCAGGAAGCACCGATCAAGCCATGGTCATGGCAATGGGTGAAAAGGGTTTCTACCGGAAGCGCTCAACCAGCACAATAAACGCAAGTTCCAATCGGGAATTAGCATCTCGTTTCTTAATGCAGGCAACCTTCGGCCCATCACGCGCCGAGATAGATGGCTTCCCTAATGTAAACTCAAATACCTTTGGGTCTCCAGGAGATGACAGCTTTGTAGACTGGATAGACGCGCAAATAGCAATTAGCCCCTTCTATCACCGTGCCTATTGGCGAGAACGTAGCGATCCAGATTATCAAGATTTATCAAACCAAACTATTCTAGTACTACAATCTGGGGGCACTTGCACTTTTATGGTTGGTGATATCATATCACAAACAGAGGGAAATATTGTGAGTATTGGTGAAATTTCTAGCATTAATCAGAATAACAATGTTCTGGAATCGATTAACGTCACTAAGAGGGCACTCGAGCCGTTTACAGTTAGTTTCGGTGCGATAAGTTTATACAATTATGGAAATACTTCCTCAATCACATACCGCGATTTATTATACGACAATACGGATAGTCCAACTTCTTGGAGTATAGAGATGGGTACGCTCAGTTCGCCCGCTACTGTTACAGTTGAGTTTCTGCCAACGCCATCTCAGTATTCAAGCGGTACTTTTTCTCTATTTAATTCCATTCAGACAGACATCTGGGATGATAGCGTAGATGTGCTTAACCAGACAGCGACTTTTAAGCAAGTCGCTCAAGTATCTGGCGTGACAAGTGGCGCCACCATATCAGGCAGTATTGGTACGACTCACGAGGATGGATATATCGAACTTGCTGCGATGCGTGTAACGATCGATTACAATCCCGGCCAGCTGCGCTATAATATTGATTTTGGTCCATTCGATTTTGATTCAGACGATAATGATGCAGCCTCTGGATTTGGAACAAATTACTATACCTGGAATACGGCTTCAAATAGTGCTTCATTCAATCCTTTTTCGGCAGCGGACCCTACCTTCGGTGACTACGCCTCGATTTCGGAAACGGCCATAGTTGATGAAGATGGGTACGATACAGATGTGTCGCTAAACTCTGTTAGTGTGATCGGAAATAATGGAGATCATGTGCTTCGATCGGCAACGCCTCCAGTAGCAATTGATGCCTATTCATATTCTACGCTGGCAGTCGGATCGACTACTTCAAGCCCTAGTGGTGGTCGTAATGCAGTCCTCGTCTTCGAACTTCCGAATATTGGAAGCGACGAGCAAATTCACAGCGCGACTGTTGCAGTTACGGTAGAGAGACTCAATCAAAAGACTGATTTTGATGCAGATTTATGGTCTTTAGGGATTTATGATTCTAATGGCACCGATCCTGATGGAGATGGTTTGTTCGATTACCATGAGATCTCTACAGGTAACACTAACTTAGTTAAATTACAGGATGCATTCTTGAATGATCTCATTGCAGGCACGGATTCAGAAACGCAATCGGTGAGGGTAACGAGCAGTCCAGTGAGCCGATTGAGTGATTACTTGTGGCAATTTTATAATTCTAATCCGGATTATAGCGGGGGAAAATACCTGCATTTGAGAGTAAGCCCGGAGATTGGTAGCATTAACGACATTGGCGGCGAAAATGTTCGATACACCATAAAAGCTGCGCATAATGATAACTCAGATCAGGAGAAGCCAGAACTCACTATTGAGCTGAAGGATTTGAGCGATGTCGCTACGAAACGATTTTATAGAGTTCGTTACGGCGAAGATTAATTTCTGTCAGTTTGGTCATGGCAGCGAGGGCCCTATCGAGTAGGGTGTAAGCTTATATAGGTTCTATATAGGTTTTTTCTAGGTTCTATATAGGTTTGTATGGGTTTTATGTATGTTTTGATAAGCTTTTCTAGGTTTTATGCAGGATTTCATAGGTTTTGAACAGGTTTTTATGGGGGTTAATTGGTTTTGCATACTTTTTCTGGCCTTATGTATTTTTGGCTTCCTGGTATGATGCTCCTGAAAGCTATTTTCCAAAATAAATCGATATTTGAGAGCTACTTTCCTATATATTCCTATTGAATCCAATTGAAATCCTATTGAATCCAATTGAAACGCAGGCCACGTATAGGCTGGCCGCTTAGGGGAGGCACAAGAGGTTCGGCACGACGACGTAGGAGTGTTCCTTGTCCAAGGCCGCTCGCAACTCGT
>CALBPO010000280.1 GCA_937899295.1 uncultured Opitutia bacterium | reverse complement strand
CGTATGATCGTGAATCTCGTTGGGCTACACTATTGGCTTTTTTGGCGACTCTTTTCGTGCATCTTGGCGTCATGCTAGTCGTTCCTGAAGAGCTTATGCCTCGGAATCAAGGCGACACTGATGAAGTGCAGAAGGAAGTAAAGGCCTATGAAATCAGTCTAGTTGATCCAGCGGAGGCGCGATTCGTCGAGGCCAGTCCCGAGGCTCCTGAAAACGAGCCTGATCGTAGGGATCAATACTCCTACCGAGCGCAACAGGCTGCTGATAATAGCCCACTTTCTGATGCCGCAAATAAGCCCAAAGTTGATGGCGAGGAAGATTCGCAGAAGATACTACATGGTAGCCTAGAACAAGCACCGCCTCTTGAGCCAGGGGTTTATACGCCTGTCGCACGTCCTGGCGAAGATGATGGCGTCCAAGGAGGTAAACTAGGCGCACCTAATGTACTTGTGCTACCCCAACTTGCGAAGCCTTTGCCTGCGCCTAATTTCATTCAACAGGATCCTGCCTCTGCACTAGGACCCGGCAGTCGGGTGGACTTTGTGGGCGAAGCACCCGAAGTCATCGAAGCCCCCGATCCAGATGCCCCGATTGATGTCTATCGTCCGCAGTCAATGGTCGAACAAACGCAAAAGGTCGGTGATGGTAAGGGTGGCTCACTCGAAGCGCAACCCGTTCCGCGGGCGAGACCACGACTCGCGCCTGAACTCATCACAGGGCCAGTTATGCGCTCGCATGCTTCGGCCAGTCGCCGTGGGTCACTCGCAATCGACGCCACCTTTAGCGAGTTCGGCGAATATGAGCAGCAGTTTTACGCTGCCGTGCAGACTGGCTGGTATCAAGAAATCGAGTTCTTCCAACCGATTGATACGTCAACACGCGTGCAAGTGCGCTTCACATTGTATGCGGATGGCCGCGTTGATAAGGTCAAAGCTGTGCAGACAAATGCCAGTGAAATAGCGACCTTCATTTGCGAGACTGCCATTACTAAGCGATCCCCGTTTCGCCCTTGGACCAAGGAGATGGTCCATGTTTTTGGACAGCAGCGGACGCTAGATGTAGTTTTTCATTATCGATGAGTGCGCGAGTGATTTCAGGAGTTAAAGTAGCCGTATACTTTCGATTTATAGGATTATGTATTGAGGCTTTCGTTTAAAGATCAATCATATCGACTGAAATTAGGAAATGGTAGACTTTGAAGATACATCGATCGATCACTTGCCTCTGAATAGGGGAGTGCATCTACTTTCACACAACGAAGATGGACTAGTTGCTTTGGAAAAGCCAGCTGGCGCACTCTCACATCCAAATGTAAAGGGAGAGGGCCGGCGCTCTCTACTTATGGCTGACTATGATTTAAAGGAGGAATGTTATCAGTGGATAGACGGTGCTGGTAAGACACGTCGAGCCTGGCTCATCAATCGATTAGATTCACCAACTTCGGGAGTCATATTGCTTGGGCTGAACCAGGGGATTAGCCAAACGATCAAGAAAGAATTTGCGACGCATCGAGTGACGAAAATTTATTACGCGCTTGTGCGTGGCGCACCCAAGGCACCTGCAGGTGCGTGGGCGGATAATCTGAAGAAAGATGTGCGTCGAGGTAATCGCCTCGCTAAACAAGGGCTGATCGTCCCTGTTAAGGCTCGTTATCAAACAATCAAGTCGCCTACTGGAGGTTTTCCAATTACAATGATGAAGCTTATGCCCGTAACTGGGCGCATGCATCAGTTACGAGTGCAGTGTAAAAAGCGTAATCTACCGATTGTTGGTGATCGCACTTATGGGAGCTTTAGTTTTAATAAGGAAGTGGCTATGCGGACCAAGATAACTCGGATGATGCTCCATTCTGGTGAGACGATTGTGAATTATAGCTTCAAGGGGAAGGTGCGACAGTTTACGGCCAAGTCTGATTTGCCAGAAGATTTCCAAACTGTATTGGATTACAGACCTGGGTTCAAACGAGCAGAGCTCAAGCAAACACCTAGCCCTTCACTCGCGAGGCGGCGTTTTAAGTCTTAGTTGTTAAATTGTATGAGCGCGGCTTTCATTTTTTAACGAGGATTGATCACCGACTCAATAGGCTGTGACTTGCATTGTGGGACAGAACTAGAAAGTCATACAAAAAAGCCCTTCCGATTTATTGGAAGGGCTTTGTATTAGATGGAAGTTAGTTCAGGCTATTTGAGTGCTGATTGTGCAGCAGCTAAGCGTGCAACTGGAACGCGAGGGGGCGAGCAACTGACGTAGTCGAGTCCAGCATTGTGGAAGAACTCAATAGAGGC
>CALBPO010000279.1 GCA_937899295.1 uncultured Opitutia bacterium | reverse complement strand
AGCAGAAGGAGGCGATGCGTGAGCAGGAGAAGAAGAGGAAGGAGGCGCTGAAGACGGGGCTTCCGTACACGCCTTCGCCGCCGACTACCGTAACGGCATTCGCTGGTATCACTTTGATCCGACTAAATGGACCATCTGGACGGCTGCAAAACTCGGGCTAGTGAAAGGCTTGCGTGTGATCAACGAGGTAACTGTCCTGAAATCGCTCGTCTCGAAAGATAAGAAAATGATCCTAGAGCACATCAGCCACGATATGGACGAACGCGCCACCGAGCTTAAAGTTAAACTCGAAGAAATCTCCTTCGCATTCGAAGAAAAGTCAGCCGTCCTAATGGCAAAACTCCGCGAGCTCAAACAAGCCAGCGCTGACCAGAAAAAGCAGTTACAAAAAGAGGTCAAATCACTCCGCGCATCGCTCAAAATAACTTGGGATGAGTGGGTAGAAGTGACTAGCAAAGCCTCTAAGCAATACGAGTTTGCACACTAGGCGAACGCGGTTCCTAGCTAGATTTCTATTCCCTCATTAGTAAATCTACTCTACCCACAAGCCACAACTCAAAGGCGGCAAGTGAATTTTTGTATCCGTAATTGGGATACGAGCTGAGCCGATACCATCCAGGCAAAAACGTTCTTGGTCGGCGATTTGTTTTAGCTTTTCTGGCTGTAGATCCTCGCAGTCGATGTCGGCATATTCGAGATGCGGGTTAATCGCATAAATAAGCTGGGGCGCGTCGACGGATTTGTCAGCATTGAAAATTACGACCGCCGCACTCGAACCTTCGGCGAAGTAAAACTGCATATAGCTCTCCCTCTGGGCACCGTCGAAGCGGAGGGCTTTCCCCAAATCCGAACGGCGGAAGTGTATCCAGTCGCGAAAGGAGCCATGCGTACCTGAATAGGCATAACGGCGATTATAATCGAGTGCATTAATGTCGCCACGCTGATAGGTGTTTTCAATACCACGCTTTGAACGCAAAAAGTCCTGCCCCTGCGAAAGCATTGGTACACCGAGCGAGGCGAAGAGAAGTGATGCCATCAAGTGCGTACGACGGCGGTCCAATAATGTGGGGTCAGAGCCATCCCCGTTAGGTCGCTCGGTGATACGGTCGAGCCAACAATGATCATCATGCGACTCAGTGTAATTAATAGTCTGCGCTGCGAAGCGCGTCGTTCCAGGAGAACCTGAGACGAAGTGCCGGAGAATATCCTGATTACCCTCGCCTTTGACATACTTAGCAATGCACTCCCGGTAACCGTCGTTCCACGAGGCAAAGCCGGTCTCTTTAAGCTCTTCCTGAATGTGACCACGAAAGCTCCAGGGCTCTGCGATTAGGATAAGCGAAGGTTTTACATCTTTGAGTTCCACTTCGATATCGCGCAATACTTCGATGCCAATCAGCTCGGCAAGATCAAAACGGAAACCATCCACATCGTATGCTTCGACGAGATGCTTCAAACTATCGATGATCAAGCGACGCCCCATAGGCGTATCACAACGAAGATCATTGCCGCAGCCGCTCCAATTCATCAGATCATTACCATTATTGAGGTGGAAGTAATAATATTTATCTATAAATAGTAGGTGATTGGGCTCCCCTACGTGATTGTAGACCACGTCGATGATCACGGCCATATCTTGCTCGTGGAAGTCTTTAACCAAGGCGCGAAATTCTTCGACCTGAGAAGCCTTCTCTGGCTCCAAAGCGTAGCTGCTCTCGGGCGAAAAGTAGTTCACCGTCATGTAGCCCCAGTGGTAGTCCTCAGGTTTTTCATTATCAAACTCTTGAATTGGCTGCAATTCAACCGCGTTGACACCGATCTCTTTCAAATAGGAGCCTTCTGCTTTGAGCCATTTGCGTAAGCCCGTATAGCCTGAGCGTTCCTCGGTAGTTAGAGCAATCGGGGCATGGGCTGTCAGATCGCGCACGTGGGCTTCGAGTATTACGAGATCGTGCCAAGCCGGTGGGATGAAGGCTTGCTCAACTTTGGCCAGACGTTCGGGCGCGACCACGATACCAGGGCCACGGGGACCGACACAGGCCTTGGCGTAGGGATCCAGAATCGGAAACGAATCATCAAAATGCGAAGTGCCCTCGATGTTTAAACCGCTAACGCGATAAGAATAGTAATAGTTGTCAAGATTTTGATCAATAATCAGCTCCCAAGTGCGTCCATCGATACAAGCCATAGATCTGGTCACGGCATCACTGCCATCCAAGTTTTGACCGTAGCATACTTCAACTGAAGTCGCACGTGGCGCGAAGAGGCGGAAAGTCGTAATGTCTCCCGTTACAATGGCACCAAGCTCGAGATCTGTTTTCGCCATAGTGAGAAACTGCGTATGGGGCAATTCATGCGCTTCTTTGATCTCGGTATCGCGCCAGATGATTTTCTCGTTGCCGACGGGCTCGTAGCCTTGCGGTGTATGGAAACGGAAGATGTGCGTGCCAGTTTGCTCTGGATCGAACTGAAAATTCAAAGCGCCTTCACGATTGGCAAGGTTAAGCGCACTATCCGGCACATCGAGCCATTCTCCCTTGTCGGTGACGAACTTGAAAGCGAATTCCTTACCATCTGGTATTAACTCGAGCGGCACGTGCAACTCGTAAGTCGTCTCGGGATCACCAGAGGTCGGCTTGAGCTCCCACTGTGGTTGCCCAACGGCTTTTTCCCAATTGCTAATGTCACTACCTAGGAAAACGCGGACTTGGCGGTCCAAAAGTTGTGGATGGCGGCTCGAGTGGACGGCAAAAACCCAACTATTATTACGACGGTAGTAACGACAAAAACTTCCGCTCTCCTCTGGTGACAAGCGCTCCAATCTCGAAAATGGCTGCTCTCTAGGACCGAGTAAAAGCGGCGGCAAGGCCGTCGTGCTACACCAATTCGAAGAGAGAAAGATCAAGCCCGTGTCCCTTGATTCCCAAAATGCGTGTGCGATTTGTTCCGTTTCCTTAGCCATGCTGTGATTTCTTTTTTGCGGGAGTGCCTAGCAAGCGCAATACCCATTCCGGAGAATCTCGAAAAATCAAAGCCTTCAGATAGTTGACGCCAGTTGCGGCGACGACTTACTCTACGGCAGATGAAGAAAATCCTTGTAGCGCTCTCGGGCGGTGTCGACAGCGCCGTGGCAGCTTGCCTTCTTAAAGAGCAAGGTTATGAAATCTCGGGCGCCTACATCAGGACATGGATGAATGAGGAAATGCCGCTAGCCGATTGCCCTGCTCAGCAGGATATCGAAGACTCCCGCGCGGTGGCCACGCATCTCGGAATTGACTACGAAATCGTCAATCTGGTCAACGAATACCGAGAGCACGTGGTCAACTACTTGGTCGACGGCTACCAACGCGGTATCACGCCCAACCCAGATATCATGTGTAACCGCGAGATGAAGTTTGGTACCTTTCTAGACTACGCGCTCGACGCGGGCTTCGACGGGATAGCGACAGGGCACTACGTGCGTAAGCTGACCAAAAACGATGGCAGCCAAGACCTACTTGAAGGTCTCGACAAAAACAAGGACCAGACCTACTTCCTCGCTCTACTACGCCAAGCACAAATCCGGAACGCGCTCTTTCCTTTAGGCGAACTCAAAAAGCACCGCGTGCGCGCGATCGCGCTGGAGCAAAACTTACCCAACGCTACGAAAAAAGACAGCCAAGGTATCTGCTTCCTTGGCGACATGAATATCAGCCGTTTTTTAGAGCACTACATTGAAGACAAGCCAGGCAACATCGTGAATCCAGAAGGCGAAGTGCTTGGTCAACATCGCGGCCTACATCGCTACACCACTGGGCAACGACGCGGCATCGGCGTGCCATCGAATACGGATAACGAGTTCTACGTGGTGACTGGCCTAGACATGGAGCGAAACGAACTCATCGTCGCGTTTGATCAACTCGACTCTCCGGGACTCTTTACCTCAGAAGTCGAAGTCTATGGCTTGAGCTTTCTCAATCGCCCGGTGAGCAAGTCTTGCCGCTTGCTGGCTAAGCCACGCTACCGCGATCCTTCACAAAAAATTACTTATATGCCGATCGACGACAATCGTGCAAAGGTGACTTTCGACAAACCGCAACGTGCGCTCTCCCCCGGACAGATTCTCGCTCTTTACGACGGCGAACAACTGCTTGGCGGCGGCTTTTACAAATAAGCACGCAGTCTAAAAACCGTGAGCCGTGATACACATGGCATGGCAGCCAGGCCGAGCACTAACGCTGCTAAGGCTACCTTTAGAATTAAGGACTACGGCGTAATTTTTGAAACGCTCAATTCATTGAGAAATTTTTAATTGAGTTTGCGCTCGAAGACGAGTCGACAGATGCTAAGCGCCATGACGTCGATCAAACTAATTTCATGGAATGTAAACGGCATTCGCGCCGCTCTTAAGAAGGGATTACTCGATTTTATTGATAGCGAATCTCCGGACGTGCTTTGCCTGCAAGAGACTAAAATTTCGACCGATCTCGTCGGAGACTTCAGTTTCGAGAATTACCCTTATGCTTACTGGAACTGCGCTGAGAAAAAAGGTTACTCCAGCACCGCCATTTTAAGCAAAACCGAGCCGCTCAATATCCGCAAGGGGCTTGGCATCGAAAAGCACGACAAGGAAGGTCGCGTCATTACAGCTGAGTTTACCGATTACTTCCTAGTTACCGTTTATACGCCTAACTCGCAGAACCATGACGAAAACAAGCGTCCTCGTCGCCTCGACTATCGCACAAAAGAATGGGATGTCGATTTCCTTGCTTACGTCAAAGGCTTAGAGAAGATAAAACATGTAGTCTTTTGCGGTGACCTCAACGTCGCCCACACCGAAATTGATCTCGCCAACCCAAAGACGAATCGAAAGAACGCGGGCTTTACTGATGAAGAGCGAGCCCGTTTCAGCGCCATCGTCGAGGCCGGCTTTGTCGACAGCTTTCGCCACCTCTACCCCGATACCACCGAACGCTATACTTGGTGGTCCTACCGTGCCGCCGCGCGTAAGCGTAATGTCGGGTGGCGCATCGATTACTTTTGCGTCTCTGAAGGAATAAAAGACCGCATCGCTCAAGCCGATATTCTCGACCAAGTCGAAGGTTCAGATCATTGCCCAGTAGTCCTGGAACTGGCTTCTAACCTGCGTAAGGGTGTACCAATCGCGACACCAGTATTTGATGGCGCCCATGAAGTCGAATTGAAAAAAATGCTGACCCTGGCTGGTTTGTCCGACACAGGTCAGACCGTACTTTATGACGGACGTAGCGGTGACAAGTTTGATCGTCCTGTGACTGTCGGTTACATGTACATGCTTAAACTAAATCATTTGGTTTCAAGTAAGATTCATGCTCGTGCTGTTGGTCCATATAGTCTCATAACCAAGCAACCATAAGGAGGTCAAGTTCAGTACGGCGGTCAATCTTTGGGAGAG
>CALBPO010000278.1 GCA_937899295.1 uncultured Opitutia bacterium | reverse complement strand
ATGGTAACGTCTTCTTCCTTTCGACAAATGCACAAGGTTGCAACGTCACTGCGGCTTATCGTGCCCACAAACGTGGTGCCGGTATGGCGAATCCCTGTTACACTCAAATTCACCCGACGTGCATTCCCGTACACGGCGACAAACAGTCGAAGCTCACACTCATGTCTGAGTCACTTCGTAATGACGGTCGCATATGGACCCCGAAGGACGCAGAAGTCGCGGCTATGATCCGCAATGGCGAAACTGACCCAAATTCTGTGGCCGAAGACGACCGAGATTACTTTCTTGAGCGCAAGTATCCTAGCTTCGGCAATCTTGCACCGCGGGACATTTCCTCTCGAGCAGCGAAAGAAGCCTGTGACGAAGGTCGCGGCGTCGCCAGCACTGGTCTCGGTGTATTCCTCGATTTCCGCGACGCGATTAAGCGTGACGGTCAGAACACGATCAAAGAGCGCTACGGCAATCTCTTTGATATGTATCAGTGCATTACGGGTGACAATCCTTACGAGACGCCAATGATGATCTTCCCTGCAGTCCACTACACGATGGGCGGGTTATGGGTAGATTATAATCTAGAGTCCACCATTCCTGGAATGTTCGTCGGCGGTGAGGCTAATTTTTCCGATCATGGTGCCAACCGCCTCGGCGCATCCGCACTCATGCAAGGTCTATCGGATGGCTACTTTGTACTTCCTTACACGGTCGGTAACTACCTTGGCGAACAAGGTGTCGGTGCGGCGGGTAAAGTCACTGCCGAGCATCCCGCATTTGCAGAGGCCGAAGCCAATGTGAAAGCGCGTATCGACAAGTTCCTTACAATTGGCGGCACCGAGTCGCCACGCTCTTTTCATAAGCGACTGGGTCATATCATCTGGGAACAATGTGGTATGGCGCGTTCTAAAGAGGGTCTGGAAGGTGCGATCAAAGATTTACAGGCACTACGTAAAGAGTTTTGGACAAACCTCCGCGTGGTCGGTGATGCCGATGGAATCAACCCCGAACTTGAGCGAGCCGGTCGCGTAGCCGACTTTATCGAATTTGGCGAGCTAATGTGCCGCGATGCGCTCATGCGCGAAGAGTCATGTGGCGGTCATTTCCGTGTTGAGCACCAGACGGAAGACGGCGAAGCGCTTCGTGACGACGAAAACTTTGCCTTCGCAGGCGTCTGGGAGTATAAGGGCGACGACATCGAACCTCAGCTCCACAAGGAGTCACTCATCTATGAGAATGTGGAACTTGCCACTCGCAGTTACAAATAAGCCAAACCTATTAACAAGATGGAAAAGACAATGGATCTCACTCTTAAAGTTTGGCGCCAGAAAAGCGCGAATAGCACGGGCACTTTTGAAACATACGGTGTCAAAAATGTTTCCGAAGGTTCTTCCTTCCTCGAGATGCTCGATACTCTCTCAGAGGACTTGGTGGAGAAGGGCAAAGAGCCCGTGGCCTTTGATCACGATTGTCGCGAGGGAATCTGCGGTTCGTGTTCAATGACGATTAATGGCATCCCACATGGCCCCGAAAAGGCGACCACTGCTTGCCAACTCCACATGCGCCATTTTCATGATGGACAGACAATCACGATAGAACCTTGGCGTGCCAAGCCCTTCCCTGTAATCAAAGATCTCGTCGTCGACCGCTCGCCTTTCGACAGGATCATTCAATCTGGCGGCTTTATCACTTCTCGTGCCGGCAGCGCTGTGGATGCCAATGCCATACCAATCAGCAAAGCGACCGCCGACTATGCGATGGATGCTGCTGCTTGTATCGGATGTGGTGCTTGCGTCGCGGCCTGCCCAAATGCCTCAGCTATGTTGTTTACTGGGGCTAAAGTCTCACACATGAACAGTTTGCCACAAGGCAAGGCTGAGAAAGATCGCCGCACCCTCGCAATGGTCACTACCATGGATGGCGAAGGTTTTGGCGGTTGCACTAATATCGGTGAGTGCGAGGCAGCTTGCCCGAAGAGTATCTCGCTCGACATGATTGCGCATTTAAACCGTGATTATGCGACAGCGCAGCTTAAGAACTTCTTCAAACCAGTCGCTTGATCGGTTGCCGCTAATTACAGCGTTTTTCTGCAACATTCATTAAGTAGTATCTAGAAAGACTGTAATCTAGATTAACAAACTTTTACCTAGCTACTCAATATTTTGCACCTGCTCGCGTATGCGTTCCAACGCGTTCTTTCCCTCGATCACAAGCCGTGTGATTTCGATATCATTCGACTTGCTGCCGGTGGTATTGAACTCACGGTGGATTTCTTGGCAGAGAAAATCCATCTTTCTTCCCGTCGCCTCGTTGGCGCTTAAGAATCCTAAAAATTGCTCGAAATGGGAACTTAGCCGAGTTGTTTCCTCGCTGATATCAGAACGATCCGCATAGATTGCTAGCTCCTTCAACACGCGTTCGTCTGAGACATCGAGTTCGAGCTCTAATTGCTTTAACCGTTCCAACAGTGCGTTGCGGTAGCGCTGCGTGCTGCCAGAGGCGTTCTTTTCGATTTGTTTACGGAATGCTTCTAGCTCGGCGATTCGCCCTCCCAGGTCTTCCACCAGCGCAGCGCCTTCTTGCAGGCGCATTGCATTGATGTCGGCCAGTGCCAACTTAAAAGCTTCCTGCAACGCATCTTTTAACTCTTTCCAATCGGGAAGCTTGCTACTGTCTTTGACTGAACGAGCTAGATCGAGTATAAGACTGCTATCAGGTGTAAAATCAAATCCCTGTGCCTGGGCAAAGGCCTTCAAGTTATTGAGACTCTCAGCCATCGCTTCGGTATTCATGGCCAGCGAGTCACTACTATCCTTGGCAGATTCTACTTTGATTTGCACATTCACACGCCCGCGCTGAAACGCACCATTTATCCATTCACTGCAGATGGCTTCGTAACCGCTCCACTCTCGCGGGGCGCTGATCTGAATATCGAGCGTCTTTCGATTGACTGAATGAATCTCCACTTGGATCCGTACGCCGGCTTTAGCCGCCTCTGCGCAACCGCGCCCAAAACCTGTCATACTTAACATTTAGAATACCTTAAGGTGCCAGACGAAAGAGGGAAGGCGAAAATGTAGTGGTCAGCCCATTAGCCATACCCGTCTTAGCTTGTTAAATTGATAGGCAAATCAAATAGGCAAGACAATCTTCTTCATCTTTAGTTTGCAATTCATTCCCGCTTAAATTGACTCAGTCGCTTCTTATGAAAATATTAATTGCAGACCGCATTTCGCCCATAGGCGTTGATTTGTTTAAGGCCCAAAAGGGTTTTGACGTTGTAGAAGCCTACGGCTCCTCTCCAGAGGAGATCCTTGAATTGGCTAAGGACGCCGACGCAATCGCGGTGCGCTCCGACACTCGCATTACTGCTGAAGTTATCGCAGTAGCCCCAAACCTCAAGGTCGTCGGTCGAGCCGGTGTGGGAGTTGATAATATCGATATCGAAGCCGCCACCGATCATGGCATCATTGTGATGAATACGCCCACTGGCAACACCATCGCAACGGCAGAACTTACTTTCACCCACATGCTCGCTGGCACTCGTGCCATCGTGCAAGCATGTGCTGGCATGAAGGATGGTCGCTGGGATCGTAAAAAATACACTGGTTCTGAGCTAAATCAAAAGACTCTCGGTATCCTCGGCATGGGGCGTATCGGTGCTGAAGTCGCTAAGCGCGCAATGGCTTTTCAGATGGATGTAATCGCTTATGACCCTTATCTGACCGAGTCACGCGCTAAGACACTCGGCGTTAAGCAAGCCACGCTCGATGAAGTGATTGTAAGCGCCGACTACATAACCGTGCACATGCCAATGACGAAGGACACTAAGCACATGTTGAATGCGGATGCTTTTGCCCGCATGAAGGATGGCGTTCGTGTTTTCAATGTCGCTCGTGGTGGTATTATTGAAGAAGCCGCGCTTATTGATGCACTCAACTCGGGCAAAGTTGCGGCCGCAGGCCTCGATGTTTATGAGGACGAGCCTCCTCCCGAAGACAGTCCACTGCGCCAGATCGAGAACCTCGTGCTTACGCCGCATCTTGGTGCCTCGACTCAGGAAGCACAAGAGAACGTCGGCATCGACGTGGCCAAACAAATGATCGAAGCCTTGACTGGAGGTATGGTCATGAACGCGCTTAATATGCCATCCGTCGATCCTAAGGTCTTAGAAAAGCTAGGTCCCTACATGACGCTTGGGGAAAAGATAGGCACATTCTCCCAGCAACTGGCCCCTGGAGGGGTCGAAAAGATCACCATCCGCTACTATGGTAAGATCGTTGAGCTCGATATACTGCCTCTGACTAACGCCATTCAGCGCGGCTATCTCCGCGAGATCTCGGATAACGTCAACAATGTCAATGCGCCCAAAAAGATAGAGCACCTCGGCGTCGAAACCGTAGAGGTTAAAAGTAGCACACACGCTGATTTCAACGAACTAATCGAAGTCGAAGTAAGCTGCAAGGGTGGCAAGTCGCGCATCATAGGCGGCACACTCGTTGGCAAGAACCAGATCCCACGCATCGTCATTATCGACGGGCACAGCGTCGAAGTCAGTACCAATGCGACACTGCTTGTTCTCAAGAACAAGGACGTACCTGGTATCGTCGGTTTCATCGGTGTCACGCTCGGTGAGGACAATGTCAACATCGCTAACATGTCGCTCAGCCGAAATAAAGATCAAGACTTCGCCGTCTCTGTCTTTGAACTCGATACTGCTCCTTCTGAGGTCGCTGAAAAGAAGATCACCGACAATCCCTCGATTGAAAAATAC
>CALBPO010000277.1 GCA_937899295.1 uncultured Opitutia bacterium | reverse complement strand
TGCCGATCTATTATCGATGCGCATGCCGGTGCGGTAGGATCAGGTATACAACCTGGGACAATGGTGAAAATTATGGGTACTTCGACTTGCGATATCGCGGCCGCTTCGCTCGAAAACAAGCTACCTGATATTCCAGGTATTTGCGGAGTGGCGCATGAGTCGGTCTTGCCTGGGTGCTATGGCCTCGAGGCCGGTCAAGCCGCAGTCGGCGACATTTTTAATTGGTTAGTCCATAAGATTGAACCGGGGCGCGGCATGTCACATCAAGACTTGGGTGATCGAGCTGCGATGCTTCAGCCCGGAGAATCTGGTCTTCTGGCGCTGGATTGGAACAATGGCAATCGTTCAACATTAACCGATCCCGAACTGACGGGAATGATCCTCGGACTGACCTTACATACCACACCAGCGGAAACTTTTCGGGCTTTGGTGGAAGCAACGGCCTTTGGGGCGCGGGTGATTATTGAGCGCTATAAGGAGTATGGGGTGCCGATTGAACGGGTCATTAATTGCGGAGGCATTTCAATTAAGAGTCCGATGACAATGCAAATTTATGCGGACGTGCTGGGATGCCCGATGGAAGTCTCCGCGAATGAACAAAGCTGCGCGCTTGGAGCTGCGATGGCTGGCGCTGTCGTGGCAGGGGTCTATCCGGACTTTGGAACCGCAGCGCAGGCAATGACGTCTGTATCGGAGACTGTTTATGAGCCAATCGCAATAAATCAAGAGATCTATGGGCGCTTGTTCGTATTGTATCGGCGCTTACATGATCTGTTTGGAACAAAGGAGTATGCCGAAAATCAGTTCGATTTAATGAAGGAACTCATTGCAATCCGAGGCGAGGTGCGCCGCCAGGCAGACTAATCTGAACCTCATATGAGATTGTTCTGCTTAAAATTCAAAAACCCATCTAGCTAATTCACAAATCCAGATTGTCGATCCGCCTGCCGCATCCTATACTCTTAATTATAATGTCTAAAAGTCTATTACTATCCCTTGTCGCTGTATTCTGTTTGAACCTGGCTTCTGCTGAGCATCTTCCGTGGGGACTTGATGGTGCTCAGGATCGCATTGAAGCGATTCGTAAAGGTGACTGCCAATTGCGCCTAGTGCTGCCAGATGGCCAACCTATCCCGAAGGAGTCGGTCTGCTCATTAAGCCAAACTCGGCACGCATTTAATTTTGGCGGATCCTTGGCATCGGATTGGCAGGCTCCGAAGCAAGAGTGGTATGATGATTTTAAGGCGCAGTTTGCCAACTTGTTTAATTATGCGACGATAGATTTTTACTGGGCCGTTCATGAGAAAGAGCCTGGTGGATGGAGCTACAATACTGATTCCAGAGAAAAACTTAACTGGGCAAAAGCGCAGGGTATGACTCTGCGGGGGCATCCCCTGATGTGGCACGAAGTATTGCCTGATTTTATGACCGACTCGGCGCGCGACACATCGGCAATAGAGGCTGACATCGTGCGCCACGTTGATCGCTTGTTGACGAGCTTCCCTGAGATCGACGAGTGGGATGTCTACAATGAAGCCCCGGGCATCAAATGGCGCGATAAGAAAGAGGGCGTGAGGCGCTGGTTCGAATCAGTGGGCGGCCCTTCAGAAGTGACTGAAAAAATGCTTCGCATGGCTCGCTCCATCCATCCGAATGGGCGCTACATTCTCAACCACTACACCGACCTTGACGTGGAATACGAAGAATCCATCGAGCATTGCCTCTCAGTGGGAGCTGATTTTGAGGTTATCGGAATCCAGACTCATATGCACACAGAGATGGACTCCATTGATGAAGATCGTCTCTGGAAAGCATTGGAAACGTATGGCCGCTTTGGAAAACCTCTGCATCTTTCAGAAATTAGTATTTTAAGTTGTGAGCGTTTTAGCGACTGGGATAGCTTCAACGCCTGGAAGGATAAAGTGGATGACTATGACGCTAGAGGGCAGGATCGCCCGACGATTCCAAGTACGCCAGAGTGGGAGCAATACCAAGCCGACTTAACGCATGATTTCTACACGCTAGCTTTTAGCCACCCCTCTGTTGAATCTATCATCTGGTGGACGATTACCGACCTAGAGCCTTGGCGAGGGATGCCCGCCGGACTGCTTGATGCGGAAGGAAAAGCAAAGCCAGCATATCACGCGCTTGATCAGTTGATCAACCATCAGTGGAACACTCAAATCGAAGCGACTACCGCAGAGGATGGGAGGACGCAGTTTCGAGGATTTTACGGCTCATATACAGTCACGGTGCAGCACGAGGGTGAAACCTGGACGGGTGAATTTGATCTGCGACGAGGTCCGCTCGAAGTGCAAAATGTCGTGCTCCGAGTGACTCCGGATGATGGGTGATTACGATAAATTTCAAACAAATAACTTAACCTCTAAAACACTATAAAAGAATGAAACATTTACTGAGTATGGTATGTATGGTGGTAGCTTCGACGGGTGTTTTACTTGCAGAGGTCGCAGAGCCAAAAGAGCGTCCGAATTTTCTCATCATTATGGTGGATGACCTAAGCCCAGAACAGTTTGCTTGCTACGGCAATGAGGTGAACCATACACCGAATCTGGATGCGCTTGCCGCAGGTGGCGTGAAGTTCAATACCGCATGGGCTACGCCGATGTGCTCGCCAACACGTGCGCTCTTAGTGACAGGCCGTTACGCCAGCCGCACCGGCGTCTGGCACAATGATTTACGGCTCAATTGCACGAAGCAGACACGCTGGAACTGGGTGAGTAAGCATCTAACATTCCCACGTGTATTGCGAGAGCATGGTTACCGGACGGCGATTGTGGGTAATCCGATGGCATTAGGCGGCTCCATCTATTCCAAGGATGTTGGCTTTGACGAGCAGTGCGTCCGCGCGCTGACTCTGCAGGATGTGCCCGAAGGTTCGACCTTCACTGGGAAGTTCGAAGGTAAATACAATTTCCCTGATGCGAAGCCCGTGCCCGCTCGCTACTGGCACCCTTGTGTGATTCGTAATGGCGAGTTGATGGAGACAAGCGCCGAAGACTTTGGGCCAGATCTTTACGCCGGCTTCTTGATTGATTTCATCAAGCGGCACGAGGACCAGCCATTTCTCGCTTACTATCCGATGAACCTGGTGCACGATATGGCAGGCGGGGGGATACCCACGACTCCAGTTGACGGCACTCCGGGGAGTAATAAGGGCGGGAGTCTTCAGGGATTGGTGGAGTATATCGATATCTTGGTTGGCCGCCTGATGGATGGCTTGGAGGCAGCTGGACTGCGTGAAAATACCATTGTCATCTTCACCTGTGACAATGGCGAAAATGGTAAAAAAATGCATGCGAGCGAAGACGGCCCGCGTGTGCCCTTCATAGTTAATTGCCCGGGCCTAATTCAGCAGCGCGGGGCGACTGATGAGCTGATGGAGTTCTCTGATATTTATCCAACGCTGATGGAATTTTCTGGAGCGAGTGTCCCCGATGGCTACGCCTTGGATGGGCAGAGTCTGGTGCCTTTCTTGACGGGCGCCACGGACATACACCGTGAGTGGATTACCAGCTATATTGCGACCGCACGAATGGTGCGGACTAAGCGCTGGCTGCTCGAAGCTGTGGATCCCGTATATGGTGATGCAGAAGGTCGACTCTTTGACTGTGGTGATGCGCACCTACGTAGTGACTACAAAGACATTACTGGTTCGCCCGAAGCGTTACCAATTCGCAAAAAGTTGGAGAAATTACTCGAGAATAACCCTTGGCCAGATTTGTCCGATCCTGATGTTGCCGCGGAGGTTAACAGTTACGACACGATGCCTTACAAGCATTTCGTCAATGGCCAGTTAGTGAAGGAACAAAATGATCGGAAATAGGAGAGCGCTTAGCATGAAAGGAATTCTAAGCAAATTAGCCGCGCTCTTGCTTGGTGCAGGACTCATTCAAGCTGACGGCGATGGGCGTTTTCAGCTAGGCAAAGTAAACGGGCGAGATTGCCTAATTGATCCTGATGGAAAGCCCTTCCTTAGTCTTGGAGTGAATCATATCCAAAACGTTTTTCAAGGAGAGGGTGCTTTACTTGGAGACCAAAGGCAGGCCTGCGAGGACATTCTGCAAAAGCTCACATATTGGGGCTACAATACCGGAGGCTACGGCACGCCAGAACCATTGTGCCGGATGCTGCCCAGCTTCGCGCCAATGTATCTAACAAAGAATGCCAACTACATGTCGGACGAGCAGTTTGAATATTGCGATGTCTTCGATCCTGTGGTGCAGCAAAAAATGCGCGAAGTCATCCAATACGAAATCGGCAAGCAAGCGGGTAATTCTACACTGATTGGCTACTACTGGACTGATACGCCGCAATGGGACTTGGAGCGCACGCGCAAGAAACGTGGCACGGATTGGGTTTCCATGATCAGTGAGTTGCCCGCGGGCGCTCCGGGGAAGATTCGCTACGAGCAATTCCTAGCCGATGGTGGCCACTCGGATGAAGCCTTTCTGCGCTTGATCGCACGCAAGCTATATAAGGTGATTGGTGAAGAGACGCGACGCTTAGCACCCGATGTTTTGATTTTTGGGGAGCGCTATTTGGCCCATGACCATCCGGATTGTGTCATTGAAGAAGCCTTACCTTATATCGATGTCCTGTCTGTCCAACCGGGAGGCGTGCAATTTGAGGCAGCCTATTTCGACCGCATGCATGCGAAGTTTAAAAAGCCGATTTTGGTTTGCGACCATCAGAACAGTTTTCCGACGCCAGTATACCCAAAGACAATGTGGCAGCAACTCGAAAGCGAAGAGGCGGTGGGGGTGGCTTATGAGCAATACCTGAACGATGCCTTTGAAAAAAGCTACATTCTCGGGTATCAGCGATGTCAATACATCGACCGCTACGCTGATGGAGCAGGAATGCTGAAGCAAGGGATCGTGCGTGAGGATGGAACCGCATACAAGACTTTGACTCAGGCGTTCCGCCAAGCTAACCTGCAGGCGCTTGAGCGCTTTCAATTGCATTGTAAATTTAAATAAGAAAATACAAAACGACTATGAAAATAATACCCTTAATACTATTTGGAGCGTTTACTTTGAGCGCACTTTCCACAGCTGCAGAGCGACCCAATATTCTGTTTATTTCGGTGGATGACCTACGGCCGGAGTTGGGGTGCTATGGAAATACCGCGATTCAATCACCCAATATCGACCGCTTGGCAGACAGTGGTATTGTCTTTGAGGAAGCATACTGCCAGGTGCCAGTCTGCGGTGCGACGCGCGCCAGTTTGATGACGGGGCTCTATCCCACAGAAAACCGGTTCGTGACCTATTATACCACCGCTCAAACAGATGCTGCCGGCATTCAGGATATCCCAAGTTGGCTTAAGGACTTTGGTTATACTACGATCTCCAATGGTAAAATCTATCATGACCGTAACGATAATAGCGCGTCCTGGGATGATGTCTTCCGCAGCAAGGATTTCAAAATTTATCATAATCCGGAAAACATCGCCTTGCCCGATAGCGAACAGCCAGCCTACGAGGGTGCAGATGTTGGCGATCTGGATTATGCGGGTGGCCCAGTCATGCAAAAGACCATCGAGGATCTTCGTCGTGCGAAAGAAACGGGAACGCCATTCTTTATCGCAGCGGGATTTACAAAGCCACACCTGCCGTTCAATGCACCTAAGAAATACTGGGACTTGTATGACCGTGAGAGCTTAGAACTGGCGGATAATCCACTGCCACCCGCGGGGGCACCCCAGGAAGCGATCCACCAGTGGGGGGAGCTACGCAACATGTATGGCGGTGTGCCCGAGCAGGGTGCCGTGTCAGATGATTATGCGCGCACTCTGATCCACGGCTATTATGCCTGTGTCTCCTACACCGATGCGATGGTAGGGGAATTACTAGATGAGTTGGATCGCCTCGAGCTGCGCGAGGACACCATTGTCATCTTATGGGGCGACCATGGTTGGCAACTCGGTGAACATTCGCTTTGGTGCAAACATGCGCTCTTTAAAACTTCGCTCAATGCGCCTTTGATTATTAGCGCTCCGGGATATGAGGCTGGGCAACGTTCTACCTCCTTGGTTGAGTTTGTGGATATTTACCCAACCCTATGTGAGTTGGCTGGTGTTGAATTACCGACGCACCTGCAAGGCAAGAGCCTGGTGCCGATCTTGGAGGATACTTCGACTTCGATTAAGGATGCTGTATTCAGCCGCTACCACTCAGGAGATGCGGTAAAAATGGAGGGCTATCACTATGCCGAGTGGGGCAATGGTGCTCAGATGCTTTATGACCATTCGCGTGATCCTGACGAAAATCTAAATGTCGCAGACAATCCAGAATATGCCGAAGTCATTGATAGGATGTCGCGCCGCTTAAAAGAGCACCGCGATGAAATTTTAGCGCTGGAGCCTGCGATTCGGGCAGCGGCAGGCGTCGTCGGCGATAACAGCCCGCCCAAGTGGAAAAGCCGAACCTTTCAACAGGATGGCGCAATCGTTGGGCAAGCGCTACAGATCTATGTGAACTGGCGTGCCTCGGATGCTGACGGCGATCGTTTGATGTATTCCATGGTGTCTGGTCCAAGTTGGATCAAGTTGGCCAACAAGGAGTATGGTCGATTCGATGGCACTCCGCCCGCCGATTATTTGGGCGAGAATGTTGTGATTGTCAGTGTATCCGATGGTTTCAACCCTCCAGTTCAGGCACGTATGGAGCTCAATGTTGAGCCAGCGCCTTAAGCTTAATTCGTTAACTAAATGCACATGCGGATCATTCTGATTCTGGCCTTTAGTGGCTTTATTTGGCTGACGGTCGCCGCTAATGACCAGCAGCCTAATGTCATTCTGATCATGGCGGATGACTTGGGGCAGGAGTGTATCGAAAATTATGGGGGTGAGTCTTACCATACTCCACGTCTCAGCCAACTGGCGCAAGAGGGTGTGTGGTTTTCCAACGCTCACTCCCAACCGATTTGCACGCCTTCGCGAGTGCAGATCATGACTGGCAAATATAATGTGAGAAATTACATCCGTTTCGCCACTCTAGATCGTAGTCAAGATACCTTCGGGCATGCATTCAGAAATGCTGGATACAATACTGCGATTGTCGGAAAATGGCAGCTGGGGGGTACTTCGGAAACCATCCATGAGTTCGGCTTCGATGAACATTGCCTTTGGAATATCCGCGGCGCGCAAAACGAGCGCTATGTCAGTCCGACACTTTTGACTAATGGCAAGACGGAGGATTTTCACGGACAATATGGCCCCGACCTTCAGCAGGCATTTGCCAAGAATTTCATCAAGCGCCATCAGGATGAGCCGTTCTTCCTCTACTATCCAGTAACCTTGCCGCATTACCCCTTCCAGCCGACTCCGGATTCGCCAGACTGGGATCCAGATCGTGACCCATGGTTCAACGACACGCGCTATTTCGGTGATATGGTCACTTACCTTGACAAACTAGTGGGCGAACTCGTCGCATTTGTTAGGGATGACGGCCTTGCAGATAACACCCTGGTTATTTTTACATCGGACCACGGCACCGACCACA
>CALBPO010000276.1 GCA_937899295.1 uncultured Opitutia bacterium | reverse complement strand
CCCAAGCCGACGCCCGTGCCGGGGCCCCTCCCCCCCTCCTCGCGCATGATGGAGAACACTGACCTGCCCGGCGAAGACAGGTTCTGCGTCCACAACGCGTCGTCGATCAAGTCGCCGACCGCTTGGCCGACGAGGTGATTCGAGATGGCATAGCAGCTCAGACCGTTGGCCTGCAACTTTTCCCAAAGTTCGGCCGTGTAGCTATCTTCAGTCAGTGCTCGGCTAACTTCAAAATGGTCGCCCCAGCAGGCAAGTTCGACACCGTCGTAGCCCATCTTTTTAACAAGTGGGAGGAGTTCATCGATGGGGAGGTCGGCCCATTGGCCAGTAAAGAGGGTAACTTTTCGACTCATAAGGGTTTATCAATAGGTAAGTTTAGAGATGGCTGGCAATGAATAAAACTATAAATATACAAATTACTTCATATAAATATTAAAAATATAGTAATATATTAATTTATAAATTCTTGTTAAATATTAATATACGTAATTAAATATTGTAATAAATTTATTCTTTTAAAATCAAAAAATTGTTCCTCTATATTAATGAAAAGATAGAGCTAATTACTCTTTTGTTCGCTTGAGTGATCACACCTAAAAGCTTGGAGCTTAGATTTTATCTCACCCTCATATTTGTATATTAGAGCGTGCATTCCTCTGATTTGGTCTTTCACTCGTCTGTATGGAAGAAATTCTACGCTCAATCCCGCACCGCCCGCCCTTTCTCTTCATCGACGAGATCGTCGCAATCCGGGAGGAGGGTGCCACCTGTAAACGTAAGATTCGCATGGAAGAGCCTCCGTTTTAAGGTCATTACCCTGGAAACCCCATCATGCCAGGCGTGCTCCTTTGCGAAGCCTGCTTCCAGACAGGCGCGATTTTTCTAGCCAAACAGATCGAGAAAGAGGGTAAGTCGCTCAACGATGTCACTCCCGTTCTTTCACGTATTACTGACGCCCGCTTCAAGCAGATGGTCAAACCTGGCGATGAGATCACGATTGAAGTGACGATGAAGGAGACGATTAGCCGTTTCTTCTTCATGTCGGCTAAAGTTCTTAAAGGCGGCAAGCCCGCCATGACGATTGGCTTCGCACTCGCGATGGTCGAAGGAGACGGAAAGTAAAATGAGCTTTTTAAATTTAGAGAGTAAACGCTTCCTCGTCATGGGGGTGGCCAACCGTAAGAGTGTCGCTTGGGCGATTACGAAGTCGCTCGAAGAAGCCGGGGCGGAAGTCATCCACAGTGTGCGCTCTGAGGCTCGACTGGAGAGCTTAAAGAAATTACTGGGCGACCGAAAGGCCTACCTTTGTGACGTTGAGTTCCCCGAGCAGATTACCGCACTAGCCGAACAAGTCGCAGCCGACTACGGCACACTCGACGGCATCGTCCACTCCATTGCTTTCGCTAATTACTCCGAAGGCTTCAAGCCCTTCCACGCCACCGTGCGTAAGGACTTCCTCCAAGCCACTGCGATCTCCGCTTTCTCCCTTGTCGAAGTCGCCAACGCGTTCAAATCGCTGCTTGATCATGAGGCCTCTGTCGTCTCCATCGGTATCAGCTCGACTGATGTGACGGCCGAAAACTATGGCTACATGGCACCGATCAAGGCCGCGCTAGAGACCTCCTCTTATAACTTGGCGAAATCATTTAGCGCAGATACCCGTGTTCGTTTTAACACGGTCAATGCCGGCCCCCTTAAGACAAGTGCCTCCGCCGGTATCCCGGGCTACATTGACAGCTACCTCTATGCCGAAAAGTTGACTCTACGTAAGCAAAATCTGAGTACACAGGAAGTGGCCAACACGGCCGTTTTTCTTTTGAGCGCTGCCTCTAGCGGGATAAACGGGCAGGGCATCGTGGTCAACGCAGGTATGGATCGTAACTATTTTGATAAAAATGTAGTGGCTGATGCCATGCGGCCAGAGAAATAGGATTCCTTTAATTAGGTTCTTGACTCAACAACCTAAGTTAAAGAGTATTTTGTGATTATTACGGATGCCGCTTCTATGGCGGCTCTTTTTTATGAGCACCCCAGAGAACATACACACTGAATTCCATCGCATGCTTGGACGCGATTCGAAGGAGGCGCAGCTTAAGCAGCGCGGCCATGTCTTTTGGTTTTATGGGCTATCAGGCTCTGGTAAGAGCACGCTTGCCAATGCACTCGAACGCAAGCTGGCTGAACAGGGCTATGTGACCAAAATTCTCGATGGGGACAATATTCGCAGCCGCTTAAATAGTGATCTCGGCTTTTCTGACGAGGACCGCCAAGAAAATATCCGCCGCATTTCCGAGGTGGCGCGCCTTTTTCTCGACATGGGCACCGTGGTTTTTACCTCGTTCATTACACCCAAGCGTGAGCTTCGTGCGGCCGCCCGGGAGATTGTGGGGGAGGGTGACATAACACCCGTTTATGTAGAGGCCTCTTTCGAGACCTGCGCCGAGCGTGACGTCAAAGGCCTTTATGCTAAAGCTGCTGCTGGAGCCGTCGAGAATTTCACGGGCAAAGACTCCTCTTTCGAAGCCCCTAAGGCAGGTGACCCTGATTGGACGATCACCACTGACAATCAAACTGAAGATGAGTCCCTTAATCAGCTCCTCGAGAAAGTTCTCCCTTTGATCAAAGTTTCTAAAGACTAACACCTTCCTTCTTTCACATGCACAAAGATTATACCATCACACACCTCAAGCAGCTAGAGTCCGAAGCGATTTTTATACTTCGTGAGACTGCTGCGCAGTTTGAGAAACCAGTCCTGCTCTTTTCCGGCGGAAAAGACTCCATCGTAATGGCGCACCTCGCGAAGAAGGCCTTCTGGCCAGCGAAGTTGCCCTTCCAATTGATGCACGTGGATACGGGCCACAACTTTCCGGAGACGATGGAGTTCCGCGATAAGTATGTCGCCGAGCTGGGTGCAGAGCTAATCGTCGCTTCGGTTCAGAAGTCGATTGATGAGGGCAAGGTCATCGAAGAGAAGGGACCACGTGCCAGTCGTAATGGTTTACAAACGGTCGCACTGCTCGATGGTATTGAAGAAAACAAATTTGACGCTGCCCTCGGTGGTGGCCGTCGTGATGAGGAGAAGGCACGTGCCAAAGAACGCTTCTTTTCTCACCGCGATGAATTCGGACAGTGGGATCCTAAGAACCAGCGCCCAGAGCTTTGGAACATTTTTAACGGGCGTAAG
>CALBPO010000275.1 GCA_937899295.1 uncultured Opitutia bacterium | reverse complement strand
GCACACGAGCCAGTGCACAATGATAACGGTACAATCGCACCGACAGGTGCAATTTCGTCGATCGCCTATTTACCAGAGCCAGTAATTGATATGATATCTGAGCTCTACCTTAATAAAGGCGATGAGTTGTGGGGACCTTTTGGATTCTATGACTCATTTAATGTTAGCCGTAATTGGAACGCACAAGGTTACATAGGCATTGATGTTGGTCCTATCGCACCGATGATTGAGAATTATCGCACCGGTAAACTATGGGATACGTTTATGAAAGCACCAGAAGTGACCAGTGCTATACAGAAAATTTGGAGCCATCCAAAAGCTCACTAATTTCAGCTACTAAATAATAAAATACTCTAGTCTACGACCTCGTATTGATCTCGTAGCTTACTGAGTTCGTGCTGCATTTCCTCTAATATCGATGCGTATTCTGGATTTGCATACACAGATTGCTGCTCAGTGGGATCTTTTTGCAGATCGAACAACTCCCATTGTTCACCAAAATCAAATTTCTTATGATCGTAGTATCGTACTAACTTATATCGATCACTGCGAGTAGCTTCGATCTTAGGTAAATTATAGGCTCCATTATGATAGTAGTGATAATAGATCGAGTCACGCCATTCATCCAGCTTGTGCCCTTTTAAAATTGGAAGCAAAGATTTACCATCCATATCCGCAGGCACCTCAATACCTGCCACATTAAGCAAAGTAGGCGCATAATCAATATTTTGAACCATCGCATCGATTCGCTGACCTGATGCTACTACTCCTGGCCAACGGATTAAAAACGGCATCGACATCGTCACATCATCAGCGAGGCGCTTGTCCGTAAAACCGTTCTCACCAAGAAAGAACCCTTGGTCAGAACTATAAATTACAATAGTATTATTATCGAGACCACTCTTTTCCAAATATTCAAGTAAACGTCCAACGTTTTGGTCAATCGCAGCTACGCAGCGCAGATAGTCTTTCATATAACGCTGATACGGGAACTCATCCTGCTCTTTCTGGGAAACCTCTCCCTCTGCTAAGCGACGCGCATACTCTTCATTAATGGGGTCATAGTGCGCATGCCACTGCGCTAACTCTTCTTCAGTCATGTAGGCATAAAACCCAGGCAGCCCTATCCTCTGAGCACGCTCTTTCTGCATCTCCCCAGCTGGCAAATCATAGGTTCCTGCTTCTGGGCCTGTTTTAATAACATCTTCAGACTTCATACCACTCATTTGCATCCAAGTTTTACTCAGATATCTACTGCGTCCACTATGGTCACTATGGTAACTATCAGGTACTGGAATGTCGGCATCCTTAAATAAATTCAGATTACGAAGCGGCGGCATCACATTGGTATGGGGCGACTTAAACTGGCACATCATTAAAAATGGCTTCGATGCATCACGCCCCTGCATCCATTCGATCGACTCTGTAGTAATGATATCAGTCGAGTAGCCTCGCTCCATAACCGTATCACCTTCGTAGGTAACAAAATGTGGATTGTAGTAACGGCCCTGACCACCATGTCCGGTTAGTGTCTTGTGGTAATCGAACTCATCGGAAGGATAAGGATGCATATGCCATTTTCCTATCATCGCAGTCTGGTAACCAGCCTCGCTGAGCATACGTGTAAAGATAGGCTGCTCGGGATCCCAATTCGAGCCATTGGTCATCACACCATGTTTGTGAGAATGCTTACCAGTTAAGATAGACGCACGGCTAGGTTGGCAAATTGAATTTCCACAAAAGCTACGCGTGAAAATCGCTCCCTCATTAGCCAAGCGATCGATATTTGGCGTCTGATTTACACCACTTTCTTTTGCATATGCACTAATAGTACGTAGTGCATGATCATCGCTAAATATAATCAAAATGTTTGGTTCATCAAACTTTGCTAAAAGCCCAAGTGGTAAGGCACTGGTTACTAGCAGAGCACGGAATATGGTATTGAATGTTAGCATATGGAAGAAAGCTTACATAATTAAAATCACAAGTAAACGATCAGATACGGATCACTTGCTAAAGCTGCCACCAAGTCTACCTTCTTTACAATAAGACCTCCAGTGCGATATGGATTCGCTTCACGCCCAGCTGGTAAACTCTGCCCAGCGCATTCAACTAACTCAGGCCCAGAGCTATTCTTTGAGAGCTGATATTTTATCTCGACGGGCTTCCCGCACAACTCCCAATTAAGAACAATCCCATTTAGTTCTAAAGCTAAAACCGGATCAAAAATCCATGAATCCCTAGTTTCACGTAAGCCAAAAAAATGACGGATCACCAGGCCGAAATACAAGCCCGGACCACTTGAATATAACCGCCAACCTCCCTTAACATTGATAGATCCATCTTTGAGCTTATCAAAATTCTCCGCGGCATCAGCACGGTCGAGGAAGGCCGCATCAGAGCTACTAAAATACATGTTGCTTTGGCGCATCTCTGCATTTGGAACTGTCTTTTCGAGGCCGATCGGGCAAATCGTCATAAGCGCCTTTAAAAAGCCATCACCCTCACCCATCTTTGCTAGTGCCTCTGCATATCGGATGTGCGCGTGCACATACTGAAGGCCGATTTCACGGCCAAAATTAGCTGCGGATTCTGCGCGTTTAAAGAATGTTTCTATACCCCCGCAATACGCTGCTGGCTTATCCATTAAACGTACACCGTCTGGGTATTTCAGATTACTTACGATGCGCTCCATCTGATCATCTGCCTCCTCGCGAGTTAGCAGTCCAGCAATGACCGAGCGTGTCATTGGTATCAAACGATTCTTTATACCAGTGCGAGTATCATTGGAGTGCAGCAGCGGTTCGACGATTTCTAATGCCTCATCATAAAGTAAAAATCCAGCTACTTGCCCATCAATCAAAAGATGACGACGAAAGTCAATCCGCACACGTTCTGAGAGCGTAACAATCCGCCTCTTCAAATCCGAATCGGTCAGCGATGAACCTAGCTCTTCCAGCGATTGCGCCAGTAGTGCGACCGTCCAACCACTGACCATACGATTAGCTAGCCCAGAATTCACTGGTTGCAAGGAATCATTCCAATCGCCCCCACCATACCGGATAAGTGCCGTCCCCGCAATAAACTCATGTTCGATACGGTCGAGCGCCTTCAAAATGTGATCCGAAACTGTTCCCTGCTCTGCAGCAGGCTTATTTTTAGCCGTTAAATAAGGTAGCTTCTCGGTGAGTATTGCGAGATCTCCGGTTGTTTGTAAATAAAGCGCAAGAGCCTTTAATGGCCACACCACGATGTCACCATGGGAATGATTTTGCGCGATATCAGAATATTCGTCATGCATACACCACTGTGGCCAGTCACCAGTATCCACATATTGACTACCGAATGTCTTCAGCAAAATGCTACGCGCCAGACCGTGATGTTGTTGCGCGATAAAATATTCAAACGGCCCCTGGCAAGCATCACGCGTGCCCCATGCGGCCCCAGAATGCTGCTCCAATCCGTGTGGCGAGG
>CALBPO010000274.1 GCA_937899295.1 uncultured Opitutia bacterium | reverse complement strand
CGAAACGATAGAGATATGCTTGGCCTTGATGTTAGTTTGACTTGGATGGCTACTAGCAAGTTATTGTATCGACTTGCTCTCTCTCGCGATTACAACACTGGTGGTCTTGGCGAAGCTACTGAAGTTAACAGGGCAAATCTTGTTGGTAACTACTCGTTTAATACTCACTGGTCAGCCATGGCTAATCTAGGATACACAGAAACTGATTACCCGGACGATGGGCGTGATGAAGAACAACTCACTGGTGGGCTTCGTTTTAACTATGTTCTAAACACGTATTGGCGCTTCAGCGCTGGTTACACCTACACTGATAATGATTCGAGTAGGGCCAATAGTAGCTATGACAACAATACTCTGGATTTGACCGCGATCCTCCGCTATTAATACCCTGCAACTATTATCCTTTTTATAGGTCTAAATGTCTCATGGTTGAGGCATTTCTTACTTTATGAACCAGCTTTCCTTATTCACCGCATTTTGTTTTTTCTTTTCGACTGCACTTTTGCAGGCTCAAGAATCGGGTGGCGAGAGTGGGAGCGGCAGCGGCTCTTATAGCTCTGGCCCTGCTGGCTCTTCTAGCGCTGGAGTGGGCGTAGGAATTGTTGTTGGTGAGAATCATATTCTAAAACCCTCAGATGTTATTTCGATCGAGGTCTATCAAGAGGTCGATCTAAATAAGAGTGCCCGAATCCAAGGAGATGGATCAGTTGCACTCGCACTCATAGGGAAGGTAAAAGTAGCTGGAATGACTGCAGGTGAAGCGCAGTCTTTGATTATAGACCTTTATAACCGTGATTATTTGGTCGATCCTCAAATTTCACTTCTTGTCGTGGAGTTTTCCCAAAAGGTGATTCACATCTTAGGCTCGGTGAATTACCCTGGGGTTGTTTCTATTCCACCAGATAGAGACTTAACCTTAACTGAAGCTATAGCAAGTGTGCGTGGCGTAAGTCGATTAGGAAATCCGAAATCAATGACTATTAAACGCGTCGAAGAGGACGGTCGAGCTCGTCAGATGGAAGTTAATTTCAGCCGGATTATCCAGGATCCCAACTCGAAAGATATTATACTCAAGGAAGGCGATACCGTTTGGGTGCCTGAGCGTATAATTTAACCCCTTTTCAACATATGAAGAATGATTACATAAGAGGCGCTCCGGATCCTAATTCAGGTGGATATGGTGGATCGAGCTATGGCTATGGTGGCGGAGGCGGCTATGGTGGGGGAGGTGGCTATGGTGGCAGTAATTATGGCTATGGTGGCGGCTACGGAGATGGCGGCGGTGGATCTGGCCCTCAACGTTCTTTTAAGGATTATTTCTTAATGTTTCGCGAGCGCATCTGGTATTTGCTCGTCGCATTGTTCATCTTATTTTCTGGGTCTATTTTGTACACTTTCAACAAGACCAAGGTCTATACCGCGGTTTCGCAAGTGCAACTCTTTCGTGATGATGCTTCCGCACTCGGCGCGTTCACACAGGGTGTGGAAATGGAACAAAATCAGATTCTTAGCACAGAAGATTTTAACACGCAGATTATTGTATTAGAGAGCCTAACAATTATGCAAGGCGTGGAGCAGCGATTGCAGGACGAATTGCGTGAGCGCTTTATGGCTCCCTACATCGATACATTGACCTGGGGTGGGCCACTGACACCACTCGAGATTTTAGCAGAGAACCGAAGGATAATTCCGCGGCGCATGAGTCTCATGATCAACATCGCTTACTCGCACCCTGACCCCATTTTGGCAGCCGAGGTATCTAATCTTTTTGCGAAGGAGTTCATCGACTACAATCTAAAGTTGAACATTGATGGCTCTATGAAAGCGGTTGAAGATCTGCGCATACGGGCTGATCAGCAGAAAGATCGGGTCGAAGAGCTTGAGTTAAAGTTGGCGGAATACCGTGAGCAAAATAATGCGGTTTCACTACAAAGTGATGAAAATATCGCAGCTGTCCAACTTTCGCACCTAAATGAGATAGAGCTTACCAACAAGAATATCTATGATCAATTTCAGACCAAGTGGGATCTGGTTGAAACGTATCGTCTAGAAGGTAGGAACCTATGGGAGCTTCCATTCATATCTGAACAGCAGCAAGTTTCTAGCTTGCTGCAGCAAATATCTGGTACGCGCATTAGTATTTCCTCCTCGAGTAAGCGCTACAGGGAGAAGCACCCCGTTATGATTCAGCTACTACAGACCCTCCAAGAGGGTGAATTAGAACTCGAATTAGCAGTACAGAACTCAGTCGATAAAATTTACGCAGGCTATTCAGAATCTAAAAGTAACTATGAAGTGGCCAGCTTGCGACTAGCTGAGAAGGAGAAAGAGTTGATCGAATTGGGTAAGACTAAGATTGAGTTTAATTCACTTCTCCGCGATTTCGATGTACAGCAAAGCTTTTTCCAAGCACTCAACCAGCGCATGACTACGGAAAAGGCTCAAGTAAACCTTAAAAATCCTAATGCACGTATTGTGGACGAGGCCTTTCCGCCGCCCGAAGATAGCCCTTCCTCGCCTAATATCGTTTTGAATTTGGCGGCAGGCTTCTTTGGTGGCATCGCTCTTGGGGTGGGACTTATCTTTGGAGTCGCTTTTCTCGATGACCGGGTAAAAAGCGCCTTTGATATTGAAGGCACGATCGGCTTGCCTATGTTGGGTGTGATTCCGCGTATTAAGAAACTGGACACTAGCACCAAGGCACAGGCAGTGGCTTCGAATGTGGATCGCCATGTGACTGAAACTTTCCGTTCGATTCACTCGGCACTCAAGCTAAGCGATCAGAGTAAGAATGCTAAAATCATTCTGACGACAAGCACGGTTCCTGGTGAGGGTAAGTCCTTTGTAAGCTCTAATCTTTCGCTCACCTTCGCAAACCACGGGGAGAAGACGCTGCTTCTCGATTGTGATTTACGTCTGCCCAATGTGGCGCGTTCGCTTCAGATTGAAAATGACCTTGGTCTTCTCGATTATGTTGAAAAGGAAGTCAGCTTGGAGGAGGTCATTGTCAAAGAAGTTTATCCTAATTTGGATGTCTTGTCCACAGGGGGAAAGTCCAAGAATCCGACGCAGGTTCTGAACAGTTCACAGTTTGAAGCAATGTTCGCCGTCTTGCGCGATCGTTACGACCGGATAGTGGTCGACTCACCACCACTAGCGGCGGTCAGTGATGCCCTGAACTTATTGCCATTGGTAGATGGTATTATATATGTGATCAAGTTTAACACGGTTAAACGGAAGACTGCCGTTCTAAATGTCCGTCGACTTTGGGAGTCGAATACACCCGTGTATGGTGCGATTCTCAATAATATAACAAGTACGCTATCTAGTTACTACTATTCGAATTACACAGACAAGACTTATCAAGATTACTATATTAATCAAGAAGAAGAGCTTGAAGAGGAGTTGGTTGGAGATATAGAGACTGAGTTAGAAAGTAAGTCATAATTCAATCGCGGATAGTAAAATTTAGG
>CALBPO010000273.1 GCA_937899295.1 uncultured Opitutia bacterium | reverse complement strand
GCCGAACTTTCTTACGAGGTTTGCCAGTCGTTTTGCGTCTCCCTCCCGGTGAACACCGGTGGAGTGACGGGCGATGAGCGTACCTACGAAAATGTCGTCGCGCTACGCATCGTGGAGAGTGTCGACGCTATGACCGCCGACTGGGCGCGCGTGCCCTACGAGGTGCTCCGCACTATCTCCAGTCGTATCATCAACGAAGTCACTGGTTGCAACCGCGTCGTGCTGGATATCAGTTCCAAGCCTCCCAGCACCATCGAGTGGGAGTAGAGACGAACCTATTTCTCCGTGACAGTCAAAGTGAACAAGCCACTCGCTACGGGAATATTCAGCATCCCCAAAGGCGACATTCAATAGACTATTTTTCGTCAAGCATACTTGCAGGCAGTCCGCAGAACTGTTTGCTTATTTCAAGTTATGCAAAAGATCGAATTTTCCGAGTCGTCAAAATTTCAAAATGCCTTGCGCAAATTTTGCGAGCAAGCAGTCGTTTCTGGCGATCTGACAGATGTAGTGACTAGCGTGCTTTCCGATGTGGGGAAGCGCGGTGACCGTGCAGTCCTTGAATACACTGATAAATTTGATCAAGCGAAGCTCACCGCCAAGACGATGCGGGTTACGCCCGAAGACCTCAAAGCTTCGGTCAAGAGCCTCAGTCCTGCCGACCGCAAGGCCATCCGCGAATCCATCGCGCTGGTCAAAGACTTTCATAAAAAGACGCTGCCTAAAGACTGGAAGGCGAAAAATGCCCAAGGTGGCATCGTCGGTGAGCGATTTTACCCCATCCAGCGAGTCGGCCTCTATATCCCTGGTGGAAACGTACCTCTCGTCTCCACCGTCATCATGACAGCGGTGCTCGCAAAGCTGGTTAAATGCCCGGAAATCGCTGTCTGCACCCCGCCCGATGCAGATGGCAATGTCGCGCCTGCTATGTTGGCAGCGCTTTCCATCATTGGTATCGACGAGGTCTACAAAGTGGGTGGTATCCAAGCCATTGGTGCGATGGCCTTTGGCACCAAGACGATACCAGCGGTCGATAAAATCTACGGTCCTGGTAATGCCTACGTGATGGAAGCCAAACGTCAGGTGCTGGGCACTGTTGGTATTGACCTGCTACCTGGACCGAGCGAATTGATGATCATAGCTGATGCTGGAGCCAATCCCCGTCATGTCGCCGCCGACCTACTTGCACAAGCTGAGCACGGCAGTGGCAAAGAGATCATTTATTTCGCGACGACGAGTCAGTCGCTCCTCGGTAAAATCGAGAAGGCAATCGCTAAGCAATTACCTACCCTCCGCCACGCTGATAAATGCGCTAAAATTCTCAATGGCCGCTGCCTCGCCGTGACCTGCAAGACACTCGCCCAAGCCGTCAAAGTGGCCAACTACATAGCGCCCGAGCACTTAGAGCTTCAAGTCGCGGCTAGCTCTATCGAGCCCCTGAGTCAGCAGATCACAACTGCTGGAGCGATTCTTCAGGGCTATATGACACCGACCGTGCTTGGTGATTTCACCGCAGGTCCCAGTCACACCTTGCCCACTGGCCGCGCGGGTCGCTTCTTCAGTGGTCTCCAAGCGACCGATTTCATGCGCCGCTCCAGCACGGTGCGCTACGATGCCAAGAGCCTCGCAAAAGCCTCACCCGTTGTGGAGACATTCGCTCGACTCGAGCAGCTCGACGCTCACGGCAAGTCGCTGACGATTAGATTGTAGTCGGAGGCAGTCAAGATAGCTGACTACATTACTGAATGAGTCGAACCACGGGCGAAGGGCTTTTAGAGCGAGTAGACCCCCGCGTCGGTCAGCTTCTGAATACTTTCGACGACCCGTGCTTTGTCTTCGGGGTAGGTCACACCAAACCAAGGGCTCTGTGTCTGTAAGACAGGGCACTCGACCTCGCCGGCTTTGATCAGGCTATCAACAAGACTGGGTAAATAATATTCAGATTTTGGCTCCTGACCGCGCGCCTGCAGGAAGGCCTCGAAATGGGCTTCGAGTGGTTCAAAGATCGCTGGTGTGAAGCCCCAGAAGTTCATCGAGACGACTGCCTCGGCGGAGAGCGGCACGCGTTCGTTCATTTGGTTTTCGCCGCTTAGCTGGCCGTCCGCATCC
>CALBPO010000272.1 GCA_937899295.1 uncultured Opitutia bacterium | reverse complement strand
GCTCTTCTTCCAGTAGACGGAGCGATGTGGCGTCTCCGTGAATCACAGTAAGGTTGGGGAAACGCTCCGACAGGTCGCGGCACTTAGCTTTGTCTTTTTCGATGACACGCACTTTAAAGCGCGGGTTCGATAATAGACGAATTAGGCTGATTGCGGTCTCGCTCCCGCCAAAGAGGACCACGCGAGTCTCGTTAATTTTTTGCTTTGGATCAAAGCGCTCGCGCAAGGAAAAAAGTTCTTCGGGGTGCCCGAAGAGAGTGACTAAGTCGTTTTCTTCCAACACGGTCTCGGCACTGGCCACTGCAGTCTTACCATCGCGGTGGACAAAGCCGATACGCACACGAGGGTCTAATTTTAAATCTTCCAGTTTTTTCCCTATGAAGCGTGATTTGGTCGCGACTCGCTGCTGCTGAACTTCTATCTGACCGCGGGCAAAATTTTCTACCGCGACGCGACCGGCACAACGAATTTCTTTGGCGAGTTCTACTGCGCAGATAGCTTCGGGGTTGACCAGAAGATCGATGCCGAAGTGAAGTTGATAATTAATTACCGAGTTGTCGCTGTAGGTTTCATCGTGGATCCGGGCGATCGTATTTTTCGCGCCGAGACCTTTAGCGAGTGAGCAGGAAATCACATTCGTGCGGTCGTCGCTCGTCATGGCAAGGAAGGCGTCGCACGAGGCCACGTCCACATCGACTAGTTGCCGAGCCGAGCTGCCATTGCCGTTTACAATGCGCGCATTCTGCTCCTCGTCTAGCTTCTCGCAGCGCAACTCCGATTGTTCGATCAGTGTTACGTTGTGCCCAGTCGCTGCCAGCGTCGTGCAAAGATTATGGCCGACTTCCCCGGCGCCTACGATAATAATTTTCATATCAGAAAGCGCGCATTGTGACGCCTCCGCGCGGCATTTCCAGAGTTAAATACGAGGCTTGCCCAAGCTAAAGCAGCGCTACTTCCACCCCAAAGGTCGCGCTGTCTCCACCACCTACTGAGTGCAGTCCCTTTTTATGTTCGGGACTATTGGGTGGCCCCATCCAAGGCTCTACGCAATAAAATGGACTATCCGGCGCCTCAGTCCATACCACAAAGGCATTCCAGGTAGAGTAGGTGTTCGAGTCGCTCAAAATACGGATCCCCACGTCTTCTTCGCCGCCATTGGGACCGAATTTTGCTGTGTCACCTTTCAAGCGTGTGTAAATGCGGTCATTATTTGCAGGGTTACCAAAAGAGGTGTCTTTATCCCATCCTTTATCAACCGATAGCAGTGAACCATCAGGCGCGTGGGTAAAGCACTTCTTCGCCGGAATCTCAAAGCGGTAATCCGAACGCTTTAGCCCTTCGTGCCAAGGTAGAGTAAAATAAAAGTGATGCCCCGCAGACCAAGGGATCGGATCGTCACCGAGATTATCTAGTCGCAGATAAACTTTAAAAGAAACCTCTTCGAAAATATAGCGCACCGTAAACCGATAATTAAAAGGGTAAGCGGCGGCTGCAACTTCATCTGCTTGCAGTTCTGCCGTAAAGCCAGCCTCATCAATCGAGATGATTTCAAACTGCCCATACTGCGCGAACCCGTGTACTGGCATCGGCCTCACCGCGCCGTTGGCATCTTTCCATTGCGCGATTTTCCCCGCATTAAAAGTACGCGCCGAAAAAGGAAACAAGATCGGGTTGCCCCCTTGCACTTCCGCAAATTTGCCATAGTCCGCATTTTCTGGCCAATGGATCACATCCCGCACCGATCCATCCGCCATACGAAGATTCCAGTTCATAAGTCGTGCCCCCAGTTCTGGTCTTACTAGATAGGTTGAAGAGCCACAGCTCCAGCGGTGTAAGGTCACTCCGTCAAAATCAATTTTTTCCATCTTCGTGCTTTTTAAACATACCACCCTCTAAAGGAAAAGCCGAATCTGGAAACGTTTAGCTCCATTTGGGGGCCATCGTAGATAGTGGGGCGGCACTCTCTCGTGACATTAGTCCTTATAGGCGCCGAACATTGCCGTTCTCGCCTTGCCTTTACCCGCAATCCTACCAGATTATATATCCCATGTCGCTCCCACGTATCACGGCTCTAATCGCACTGCTCACGCTCGGCCTATCCGCGGGCGCTGAAGAGTTGTCGACAGCTGCGCTTGCCGAATCAGAAAAGATCGACGTCTACGTAATCCCAATTACTGACGCCATCAGTCAGCCCAACCTCTTTGTCCTACGTCGCGGCCTCAAAGAGGCCATCACCAACGATGTAGAGATGATACTCCTCGACATGGATACCCCCGGTGGGCGCGTTGATGTCACCCTCGAAATGATGGAGATGCTCGCTAAATTTGATGGCATCACCGCTACTTACATCAATCCCGACGCCATCTCCGCAGGTTCTTTCATCGCCGCGGCCACTCAAGAGATTTACTTTGCCCCTGGAGGTAAGATGGGTGCTTCTGCAGTCATTCAAGGGGGCGGACAAGAAGTACCCGAGACGGCCCGCATGAAGGTCGAGAGCTATCTCCGCGCAAATATCCGCAGCATCACCGAGGATTATCCTTTCCGCTCGGACGTAATCCGCGCCATGCTAGATGCCGACTTCGAGCTTAAAATCGGTAAAGAGGTCATCAAGCCCGCTGGCGAGCTGCTTACGCTGACCGCATCCGAGGCTATGCGCGAATATTCCGAGAGCACCGATGACCTCGCTCAGCCTCTCCTAGGCAAGGGTATTTACGATTCCACCGGGGAGCTCCTTAACGAGCGCCTCGGCGAGGGCAATTACGAGATTAAAGACTTCCACCTCACTTATTCGGAGGTCATCGCTAAGTGGATGAGTACCTTCGCTCCCGCGCTCCTCGGGATCGGGATGCTCATGCTCTTTTTCGAGTTCAAATCCCCCGGTTTCGGCGTCTTTGGTATTATAGGGATTGTTCTGCTCGGCGTCTTTTTTATCAGTCAGCACATTGCTGGCCTCGCTGGTAATGAAGTCATTCTTTTCTTCGCTCTAGGTATTATTTTAGTGCTCGCTGAGCTCTTCTTCTTTCCTGGCACCCTCATTTTTGCCCTCAGTGGCTTCGCCTGCATCTTCGGCTCCCTGCTCTGGGCGATGCTCGACATCTGGCCGGGCGAGCCCATCACCGTATCGCCCGAGTTGCTCGCTCAGCCAATCGTTAATCTCGTCTTCGGCCTTTCCATCGCCGTCTTCGGGGCGCTCTTACTCTCACGTTTTTTTCATGGATCTTGGATAGAGCGCAAGCTCGTCCTCGCCGATATGCACCTCGACGAGC
>CALBPO010000271.1 GCA_937899295.1 uncultured Opitutia bacterium | reverse complement strand
ACCTAACTGCATGGGCGCAGGCAGTAACTGGCGTTGGCGACCTCCCATCGCTGGAGTCTCGTCTTTCTCGTCAATCGATCCATTGGGCAGGCTCAAACCAATCCCGAAGTGAGCCTTAGACTTACCATCGAGATAGAAGCGATAGAGGGCGCTCAGTTTGATATCACCAAAGCCGCTGCTTTCGGTGGTGAAGCCAGAATCGCCACCATTGATCATTCCCGCTACCACAGGATTGACGCGGTGCTCCATTTCGGTGTCGATGAAATTGGCCATCGCCATGAGCGTCAGTTGATCGGTCGGCGCATACATCATGCCCAGCATGTGCATCCCCATTGTCATGTTTTCAGGAGCGACGGCATAATTTGCAGCGAAGACATTTTGTGAGTTAATGCGCTTTGTGCCGCTGCGCATGCCATCCATCTGCATATTCATGTAGCGGTAGGAAAGCATCCAGCCGCCTTCGCGGTGAGTATGGTCGCCCATTACTGAGATAGGGGCATGGGCGTCTGGCCGACCAATTGAGTGTTCGTCTGCAGGGCAGCATGGAAATGCTGGCGTGGCGTAGCTAGCGCTGACTGCTGCCAGAGTAATAGAAAGAGAAAGTATTTTTGTAAAAGAGTTCATTGTATATGTGTTGCCTAGCCCAAGAATGCAGCAAATGCCTAGACCCGTGATCCTTGGAACGCAGCTCTCCTGAGCGGCACTAGGTTGATTGAGAGAATGCAAAAAAGACTCTATGCTACTTTTGGCGGCGGAGTCGGCACCGAGAGGTACGCATTCTCAGGTGTACATACGGCCGTGACCTTTGGCTCATAAGCTCGACTTGGCACGACCATTTCGATCGCTCGTCCTAAACCGAGCATTAATTTAATGTCTTTATTTTCTGCGCGTTGGGTCTCGCCCTTACTCGATTCATTTTTTTCAAGCAAATCAATCACGATGCAAACATCACACGGGCGCTCATCGCCGAAGGTTTCGATGATCGCTTGCTCGAATGATCCTTCTTGCGAGTAGCTCGTTAGCATCCAAGCCCAAGCACCTAATTGCAGCAAAGCCAAGGGTCCAGCCAAGAGCCAGGTACTGAGCAGGAGTAGCGAGATATTGAAAATACGGCGAAGCATTTTAAAGCAGAGCCTTTTCCAGCTTCTTGATGGCTTTGGCAAGCTTGGATTGTAAGCAGCTGGGAATGGGTGCGTTCTGTCCCTGTGATGCAGTCGCCGATCAAAACTTACGTTTATCCCGCCTATGGGGTCGCCAGCCTTGGTAAGGTAGCGGTCGAGGTGATGCTGCAGCTCTATCTCTTCGATTTTTATACGCGTATTCTTGGGCTTAGCCCGGTCCTCGCTGGTTTAGCCTTCGCTGTGGCAATTTTTTGGGATGCGCTCAGTGATTTACTGGTATCCGCGGGGCTCTTTGCCGCGCGAAGCCGAGGCATCACATATACTGCGATACTCTGGTCCGGTGCGGTGCTTCTGGCCGCGACGACCGTGCTGCTTTTTTCACCCTTTCAAAGTGATTCCACCCTCTACCTCTTTCTGCAGTTGTTGGTCGCCTACGTGCTGGTCAACACGGGGATGACTCTGCTTGATTTGCCACAGAGTAGTCTTAGCGCCGAGCTCAGTCGGCGAGCGAACGAGCGAAATAAGCTACTGGCCTCACGTATGGGTTTTGGAATTCTGGGGCTTGCCGTCGGCAGTGCTCTGCCCGGCATTTATTTGGCCACGCTATCGAGTGAACCGACGCTTGTGGAACTGGCCGACTCTCGACGAATCAGTGCCTGGGTTCTAGCAGCGCTGGTTCTATTCACAGGCAGTTTGACTACATTTTTTCTGCGTCCTCGTGAGCGAGAGACTTCGCAGGAGGTGAATTCAGCATTGCCTTCTTGGGCAGAGGTCAAAGGTCTCTTTAGGGATCGAGCATTCGTTCAGATTCTCTGCGCGGGTGTCATAGCTGCCATCGGTAGGACGATTAATGCGGCACTCGCACTTATGTATTACCGCTTCGTGCTGGAGCTCTCGGAAGCGCAAGTTACTCAAGCCATTTTTCCAGTCTTCACGCTGAGCATTGTGCTTTCGATTCCACTCTGGATCGCACTCTCTAAGCGCTATGGCAAACGCGCTCCTGCCTACCTTTCAGTCGGCGGTCTCGGGGTGATGGGGATCATCGCCTACCCAATACTGCCAGCGGGGCTCGTCTGGCCATCATTGATTATCTCCTCTATTGGCGGCGTCCTATGCGGTGCGGTCTTCTTGATTGATTCGATGATCACCGACTTAATCGATACCGACGAGGTCGAGACGGGGCAGCGCAAAGAGTCACTGTATTTTGCGGTTTGGAAGTCTGGACTCAAAGTAGCACGGGCGCTTGCCTTTGTTGCCATTGGATTAGGCTTACAG
>CALBPO010000270.1 GCA_937899295.1 uncultured Opitutia bacterium | reverse complement strand
AGTCAGAGGCTCGTTGAGTCCCGGGCAAAACTTCACAAGTAGTGCGACAATCCCTATAATTATGGTCAGCTTCAGGATGCACTTACCCACACTTTTGAGAATCTTAAATAAAAGAATCAATAGGACCACAAGAATGATCCAGAAAACGATGTTTCGCGTGGCGATAGCTTCTTGTAGAAATTCCATTATTTAGAATTTTGAGCTCACTGAGGCAGATAGCAAGCTTGTGTCAGCCCCTAAATCCGAATAGGCAAATCCTTCACACTGCCTAATCTCCCCAACCGGAGATTGGTCTCTAAAATAGGCAATCAGGCTACAATGAAGCTAGTTCGTTTCGCCAATGTATTCTTGGCGCATCCAGTATTGCAGGCACTCGGGCACTTTCACTCGGCCATCAGCTTGAAGGTGGTTTTCAAGGATCGCTGCGAGCACCCTTGGCACGGCTAGTCCGGAGCCATTGAGCGTATGCGCGGTCACAGGCTTGCCGTCGGCCCCACGATAGCGGATACCAGCTCGGCGCGCCTGGAAGTCGGTAAAGTTGGAACAGCTCGACACTTCAAGCCAGCGCTTCTGTCCCGCCGCAAAAACTTCGAGGTCGTATTGCTTGGCATGGGGGAAGCCAATCTCGCCCGTGCACATGCGGAGCACTCGGTAAGGCAGATCCAGCTTCTGAAGGGTCGACTCCACATTATCGCGGAGCTTTTCCAGCTCTTCCATCGAACTCTCAGCGTCTGTCCATTTGACTAGCTCAACCTTGTCGAACTGGTGCAAGCGGTTAAGCCCGCGAACGTGCGCGCCCCAACTGCCGGCTTCACGGCGGAAGCAAGGCGTGTAGGCGCAGCGCATGATGGGCAGCTCATCGGCGTCGAGAATCTCGTCCCGGTAGAAATTGGTCACTGGCACCTCAGCAGTTGGAATCAGATAAAGGCCTTCGTTCTCGTCGACATACATTTGCCCCTCCTTGTCGGGTAACTGACCGGTGGCGGTGGCGCTCTCGGCATTGACTACAATCGGAGGCAGCACCTCCTCGTATCCATTGAGGCGAGCTTCTTCCAAGAAGAAATTGATCAAAGCACGGACGAGGCGCGACATTTCGCCCACATAAAAAGGGAAGCCTGCTCCAGCCGTTTTCACCCCACGGGCGAAGTCGATCCGCGACTCAAACCAAGGGATATCGAAATGCGGCAGAGCATGGGGAAAATCTGCATTGGCGTCCCCATGGGTCGAAGCGACCACGTTTTCATCTTCGCCCTTACCCACAGGAACGGAAGGATCGGGCAAATTAGGGATCGAGAGAAAGACTTCTTGAAAGGCCTCATCAGCCGCTTTGGCTTCAGCTTCCAGGTCTTTAGCACGGTTGGCGATGGCCTTCATGCCTTTGACCGCTTCCATAAACTCGGGCGAACCCTTGGCCAGCGACGCCATTTCCTTGTTGGCGGCCTTCTGCGCGGCACGTGCTTGCTCGGCCTCAGTAATTTTAGCGCGGCGCACCGTGTCTAGTTCCAAGACTGCATCGATATCGGTCTTGAATTTTTTGTGGGCAACGGCAGCAGAGACGAGGTCGGCTTGCTCGCGAAGTAACTTAATATCGATCATTTTACCAGTAAGTCTGAAGACAGAAGTGTGTAGTCAGTCAAGACTGGATGCCAGCCAAGCAGGGATTAAGGCACCAGAACTACTCTTCCTCGAGGAAGCTAAAGACAGCCTTAACGTAGAATACCTGGGTCAGTTCAGGCGCTACAATTTACCCATTCAGCAGATAATCGAAATCTTGACGCGTCAGGCCTGCTTTCGCGGACTTAGAACTAGGTTCTTCGACTAATTGTTTGAAGAGTTCTGCTTTGCGGGCTTTCAATTCCAGCATACGAGCTTCGATACTGTGCTGCATGATTAGGCGCTGGACGAAAACAGAGCGGGTCTGACCGATACGGTGCGCACGGTCGCTGGCTTGATTCTCCACCGCAGGATTCCACCAAGGATCTAGGTGAAAGACATAGTTGGCACGTGTTAGATTCAAACCAACACCACCAGTTTTGAGACTAATAAAAAAGAAGGCAGGGCCCTTCCCACTTTGGAAGAGTTGGACGATCTCCTTGCGCTTGGAGACGGGAGTGCGTCCGTCCATGCGGAGGTAATCGATGCCACGCTCTTTGGCGACCACTTCCATTTGATCAAGACCACCAATGAATTGACTGAAGATGAGCGCGCCATGACCTTCTGCCTGCAGCTCTTCTAGTTTGTCCGCCATGTAACCAAATTTGGGCGCGTGCTCCGGCAGTTGTTTGCCTAACAACTCGGGGCTAACACAGACCTGGCGTAGGCGTAGAATCGCAGCGAGCGCAACGATGCCGGCTTGTTGTTCGGGGCGATCTTCGTAGGCCTCAGATACCTCAGCTTTGACCTCAGCGACGGTGCGCGTGTAGATCTCTTTCTGCATAGGCGACATTTCAAGGAAGAGTTCGTGCTCTTCCTTCTTTGGAAGATCCTTAAGAATCTTATCCTTGGTGCGGCGTAAAATGAAGGGGCGTGAGCGGCCAAGAATACGGTCAGGCGCTTCGCGGAAGTATTCTTTAAAGGCCTTGAGAGTGCCAAAGATCCCAGGCACTGCAGCGGACATGACGGAGTAGAACTCAGAGGCGTTATTTTCCACAGGGGTGCCAGTCAGGCAAAGCGTAAAGCGGCGTGCGATCTGAGCGGCAGCTTTGGTGCGTGCGGCGGAAACGTTTTTAAGGTTATGCGCCTCGTCAAAAACCACAATCTCGAAGCGTTTGCCCTCCATCGGGCTTAGGTCGAGACGGACTCGGTCGTAAGTGGTCAATAGAATTTGAGATTCATCGAGTGCCTTGTGCCACGCACTTTTGCTCAAACATTCAGTCACTTTAAGGCTCGGCGCAAAACGGGCAAACTCTTCTTGCCAATTAAATACGAGGCTGGGCGGTAAGACGATGAGGACGGGGGCTTTTTTGTGGTCGGGATTCTGCTCAAAGAATTGTGCGAGGAAGCCGATGGTTTGCACCGTTTTCCCCAGACCCATATCGTCGGCGAGGCAGGCACCAAAGCGGTGGCGGTAAAGGAAATCAATCCACGCACAGCCCTCTTCTTGGTAGGGGCGCAACTCGGCTATCAAACTAGCCGGCTTCACAAACTCGCCCACGCCGTTGAACTCCGAAAGACTGGAAAAGAGATTTTCGGCTTCCTCTGGCAAGGTGACTCTTACGCCGTGTCTGCGTAACATGATCCAGTCCAGCATCTCGAGGCGAGAAACTTGCAAGGCGTCATCGTCCTTAGCTTTAGAACCGTCAGGCTTTTTGCGGCGTGGGCGCAGTAGTTCAGCAAGCATTTCGAGGCCGCCTTCGCCGCCCTCGATTTGTGGCATAATCAGGCTACCATCTTTATCCTCGATCAAGAGCTGCCCTAGAATGAGTTTCGGCCACTCCTCGGGGGCGATCGTTCGGTCGCCACAACGAATCGATGGATGTAGCTGAAACCAGTCGATATCGGAGCCGGAGGCCTTGGTATCAACGGAGATACTAAGCGGCTCAGAGCGAATAGCTTGCTCGTTGAACTGCACTTGGATGCCGAGCGTGCGACAGACGGAGACAATGCGCTGCAAAGCTTCTGCGCCCGCTTCAGGGTGAACGAGTTCAATCGTACCCTCCTCAAGGTTAAGTAGGTCGGCTCGACTAGTGGCATCACTTAAGCTGAAAAGCAGCATGGCGACTTTGCGCAAATCAAGCCCGCCGCGTAGCCAGCGTTGGGCATCGTTATCCGCTAGCGTGACTTCATAATCAGCTCCATAGATTTCGAGCGATTGCACCAACTTTTCCGCAATCTCACAGACACCGACACGATAATTAGGATCAAAGAGCTCGGGGTAATCAGGCTCGTAGGCTTCCATTCCCAGAGCGTCAGCGGCTTGCTCGGAGGAGAGCACACGGCGAAGCAGGTCGGAAAGCGCACGCACGCGGCGCTTAGCACTGAGCAGCTTGCCCGCGTAAACGTGAAGCACTGGCGCGAGAAAGCGCGACTGCAACTCGTAAAGCTCTACGCGACAACCGTCGAGATTGAGCCGGAGATCAAATTCAAAGGCTTCCCATTCGCCCGCCACGTTTTCCATCGCGGTCAGATCAAGCTCGATCCGCACTTGCTTGGGTTTGACCTGCTTTGGCTTCTTTTTAGCGCCTTTAACAGCAAAAAGATAGGCATCGCTGGATGATTGCGGCGTTAAATTCTGTTCGTTAAAGGCCTCCGTTTCCAAATCCATGCGGAGTGGCCCTAGGTCACCCGCAAGGCCGAGGTCACTGGAATGGACTTTGCAGACGCGGCCGTCTGATAGCAGCACAAGCGAGCTGTTAGGAATCAAATGAACGACATCGAGCTCCTCGCCCTTTGGATTTAAAAAAAGCATACGCCGCACCACTCGGTCGCCTGAGAGTGCGTGCTGGATCTCCATGCGAGCGGCCTGCTTGACCATCTTTAAAAGATGGGGCTCACCCTCCAAGATGGAAGATACCTTAATCTTGGCAACTTTGGCCTTTTTAAGAAAGGACTCCAGCTTCGCCCCTGGATTGACGAGGCTGAACTCCCTCGACAAGCGGAAGCCATAGCTCGCGCTCATCGTGATACCAAAGTCTGCCAGAAAGTCTTTAGGCACTGGTCCCTCGATACTAAAGCCTAGGTTACCGTAGGCATCGACCTCGGTAAGTTCAAACTCGACCGTCTGCTCGGGCACTTCCTCCTCGCCCTTGTGGCCATCGCCACCGACATCGCGGTAGCCAAGTTGCTTACGCAGTTCTTGCGCATAGTCGTCGGGCATGTCGACGCCACCCACGCTCTGCCCTTGGACGGAAAGGAACATAGCCGCTGCAGCAGCGACTGCGTGCTTACAGCCACCGTAGTTCTTGCAATCAGGGCACTCACATTCGTGGATAAGGCGGCCGTCACTCACCTTGAGTATAATCTCGCATGCATGATGCCCATGCCCTTCGACAAGAGCCGTCATTTGTTTCGCCTTGCCATCCCACTCTAGGCTTTCAACCGCGAACTGCCGATAGCTGGCCAAACCACTGTCGAGGAACTTGCGATCCCCAATATAATAGAGTTCGCCGATATCGAGTTTTTCGAAGCCTTCCAGCCCTTCCAGTTTTCCTGTAGCAGTCCTTGTCATTGCAATCCTCGACTCAATACCCAAATATGATTTCGTTGCGAGCGTTAAATCTAATAAACTTTTCAAAAGGTTCGCATTCCCGACTACGAAAGATTTGTATACCCCCTAATTTATGCCTCAAAAACACTATCTTATCAGAGAAGATGACGACTTTATCGGATCAATTCTAATCCAGCTTATTTTAAAGGAAGGACATCGAGCTAGGTTCATTATGGATATTATCCACGACGCCACATTAAGCTGCTTCCAGAGCCGATCTAAGCCAAAACTCGAGAGCTAAGATGGCCCACCCGATTATTATTTGGCAAGTCAGCGACAATAAGCGTGGGCATGAAAATCAGAGCTCAGGCTTGATTGTCGCTTTATCGCGTCAAGTCGCGCTGGAAGTCATAAAAATCAATATAGCCACCGATAAAGCTTCATGGTGGCAAGCATTACGCGGGCAATTTCCTCCTGCTAACGGACTCCAGCAGCCAGACCTCATTATTGGGGCAGGAAGCCAAACGCATTCGACCTT
>CALBPO010000269.1 GCA_937899295.1 uncultured Opitutia bacterium | reverse complement strand
CACACCCATTCCCACAGTTGTCTAACAAAGCGCTCTACATTCTAGCTTCAATTGACGACCCCGAAACGCGCATCATCGAGCGGATGATGGCAATCGTCTCGATCCCCCGAGTCCTCCCGCGTATTATACAAGTCGGTGTCACTCGACGAGGAAAAGCCAGCGTCTACATTTCTCTGGGTGACATCGTGCAGCGCTTCATCAAGCGCCTATTTCCTGGCTATAAAGTGACCTCAGCAGTGCCCTTCCGTATCACGCGTAATAGCGACCTATACATCGATGACGAAGAGGTGGAAAACCTACTGTCAAAAATCGAAGAAGAATTGATGAATAGGCACAAAGGCGATGCCGTGCGTCTAGAAATCGGAAAAGGTGCCGACCCGAAACTAATACAGGAATTCATACACGCAATTAAGCTTCCTACAGAAAATGTTTACACGATTGATGGCCCAATCAATTTCTTTCGCTTAATGACCGCTTATGATTTGATTGACCGCGACGATCTTAAGTTCCCTAAACACACTCCCTATTTACCAAAAGAGCTAGAAGACCCTCAACGCATCTTTGAGCAGATCGCGGCTAAAGACATTCTCCTGCACCACCCATACGAAAGCTTCCAGCCCATCATCGACTTTCTCAATCAAGCGGCGCATGACCCCCAAGTATTTGCTATCAAACAGACTCTCTACCGCACATCCGGTGACTCTCCGATCATCAAAGCGCTGATCGAAGCCTCTCGCCGAGGTAAGCAGGTTACTGTACTTGTAGAAATTAAAGCGCGCTTTGACGAGGCCAACAACATTCAATGGGCGCGCCAACTCGAAGACGAAGGTGTGCACGTAGTCTATGGAATTGTCGGTCTAAAGACTCACTGTAAAACCTGTATGGTTGTGCGCAGAGAAGGGACCGAACTGCGCCGCTACGTCCACCTCGGCACCGGCAATTATAACCCAAAAACCGCCCGTTTCTACACCGACCTCAGCTTGTTTACATGTAAAAAAGACATCACCGAAGAGGTCGCCGGACTCTTTAATACACTGACTGGCTTCTCCCTCACTCCAAGCTTTAAGAACTTACTCGTCGCCCCCTTTACCCTGCATAATACGATGCAGAAATACATCCGCTCCGAGACTCATAACGCCAAAACTGGCAAGCCCGCTCGCATCATAGCGCAAACTAACAGCCTCGTCGACCAAGGAACTATTGATAACCTTTACCGTGCATCTCAGGCTGGTGTAAAAATCGACCTCATTGTTCGTGGCATCTGTAATCTAGTGCCTAACATAAAAGGCGTGAGCGAAAACATCCGCGTGCGCAGTATACTTGGACGCTACTTGGAACACAGCCGTATCTTCTACTTCGAAAATAGCAATGGCAGCCAGCCGCACATATTCGCAGGCAGCGCCGACTGGATGCCACGCAACTTCTATCGCCGAGTCGAAGCCGTCTTCCCTATCCAGGACCCCGAAAATCGCAAACGCGTCTACGAACTACTTAAAACCTATCTTCAAGACACGCACCACGCAAGCATCCTCCGCGCAAATGGCTCCTACCACAAAGTCTCCCACAAAAAGAGAAATAGCCTAATAAGCGCTCAGGATTTCTTCTACAACCAGGCTAAGTCCAAATGCAATGCGCAAGCCGCAGAGCATTCAGATGAGCCCGAAATCATACCAATATCTGAGCCGAACTAGGCTAGAGCCATTGATCTCCCTCGACCTTTTAGCTTTTTGAGCGATCTGTATCAAGGAATAGCCCCTGATCTAGCCCATTACTCAAAACGATCTAAGTGCGCTCTTTAGAGAGTTGCTTGATCAGGTAATCGACGCCGCGTTTTACGCTACCGTCTTGCTCCATGATATTCTCTACCTGCTTGCAAGCATGAATCACAGTGCCATGGTCACGCCCGCCAAAGGCGTCACCTATCGATTTGAGTGGATCACTGGTGAGCGTTCGAGAAATATACATAGCTACCTGCCGCGGAAAAACAATGGAGCTAGTACGGCGACGACCAATGAGCTCACTAAAGCGGATTTTGTAGTAGTCAGAGACCTTTTTCTGGATTTGGTCGACGGTTACTTTGCTCGCTGCTTCTTCGTGAAGAAGATCGCTAAGCAGGCGCTCGACAGCATTGAGGTCAAGCTTACGGTCGATTAAATTGTCATAACCTGCGATACGTGTGAGCGCACCTTCCATCCGGCGCACATTGCGCGAGACGCGTTCGGCGAGAAATTCCATAATCTCTTCGTCCAACTCGATGTTCATAGCCAAGGCCTTGTTCCGAAGGATCGCAAAGCGAGTCTCAAAGTCAGGCGCTTGGATGTCGGTAACTAAGCCCCATTGAAAACGAGAAATTAAACGGTTTTCAAGGCGCTCAATCTCGTTGGCAGGACGGTCACTGGCGAGGAAAATCTGGCGTCCTGACTCGAAGAGATCGTTAAAGGTATGGAAAAACTCTTCTTGAGTGCTCTCTTTACCAGAGAGGAAATGAATGTCATCAACTAGGAGGGCATCAACATTACGGTAATACTTGCGGAACTTGGTCAACTTATTCTCACGAATGGCGTGAATAAATTCATTAGTAAACTTCTCTGTAGAAACGTAGGCGATCTTCGCGTTGGGATTATTGGTCAACATTTGGTGAGCAACCGCGTGCATAAGGTGCGTTTTGCCAAGTCCCGTCTCACCGAATACAAAGAGTGGGTTGTAGGCGCGGCCAGGTGCGTTGGCCACTGCAATGGATGCGGCGTGAGCGAGTTGGCTGCCAGAACCGACTACGAAATTTTCAAAAGTATTGCTTGGGTTGATCAGCGTGCGGTGGGTCGGCGCGGTCTGAGTGAGTGGACGATTGTTTCGTAAATCAGGGGACTGACGGCCATCACTGCTATTTATACCGTTATGGCGGGTATCCGCATCTGCCCCATCTAGCTCTTCAGTTTTTTCCGCTTGCTCGACTTCAATAGAAACTTCTATTGCAGTGCCCGCAAAGCTACGCGCATACTGAGTGATAACGTCTAGAAAGTTATTCTCAATCCAGATTGCGTTGAATTCGCTGTGGGTAGTTAATACAAGCTTAGTGTCTGTTTCGAGCGTGCAAACGAGCCCGCTGAACCACATTTCATAAACATCTTCAGGAAAAAGGTTTTTGAGCTCTTTGTTGGTGTTTTGCCAGAGAGTGTCTGCTATTGGCGTGGAAGGCATGGACGCATGAAAAGTGTAAATAGTTAAGATTTATTAACAACTCCTAGTAATGTGCTAGTCACAAAGATACTGGGACGAAGAAATGTGAAAAAATTATGTGGAAATAGTTGATTGGTCTGTCTTGCTACCGAACATTTAGCAAAAACAGGAAGGCTAATCATTGCTGATTAGTAAGTTACGTATTTTTAGAAGAATGTAGCAAGTGTTAAAAATTTGTAAGTTGTTAAAAATAATAATAATTTGAAGACTGATTGCTGGAAAATGTGTAGAGAATTGGCAGCTAAAAGCACATGGCAAGGACAAGTTCTGCACAAGTTATTCACACTCGGCCACTGAATAACTTTTTAGAGGTTTACAAAGGCAACACAAGGGGTCGGCCACAATTTCGTTAAGCACTGAAAAAGTGGTATTTCCGCAATCTTACACGAGCTTATATGCCTCATTATATTTTTGATATTAATTTACTTACCAGTGAATTAATTAAGATTATTTTTTAAAAATAAATTCCTTAGGGCAAATCACCCTACTTTGCCATGTGAGCGATCAGGCGATCATTAAATTCTAAAGCAGAATCGTGGCCAATTTTCATAAGTGCTTGCACCATGGCGGCCACTTCAGTCAGTCGAGCCATATCACGCCCTGGGCGAACCGGTATTTCCATCAGTGGCACTTTAAGACCTAGGATTTCCATATATTGTTCTTCCAGTCCTGTGCGTTCTTCATGCATGCCTGTGGTCCAGTTGTGGAAGTTGATAATTAGGTCGATACGCTTTTCGACACGCACCGAGCGCACACCGAATAGCTCGGCAACGTTAATGATGCCAAGACCTCTGCACTCCATGTAGCCTCGACTGAGCTCTGAAGATGTGCCAAGTAATTCTCTCTCACTAACACGTTTTATATATGTTAGATCGTCGGCGACCAAGCTATGACCTCGCTCGATTAGAGCTAGCGCACACTCACTCTTACCCACGCCACTTTCTCCGCAAATTAAAGTACCAATCCCTTTTATATCAAGCAATGTGCCGTGCATGTTGGTGCGCGGAGCAAATTTATCTTCAAGTAAGAGCGTAGCTTCTGTCGTAAAGGTCTTTGATTTGAGCGGTGAGCGAATAATCGGCGTTTTATATTGATCAGCAAGTTTACAGATTGCCTTAGAGGGAGCTAAATTACGCGAGATAATCACACATGGTACTTTTCGCTTCAAAATTTCCGTCATTATGGCGACTCGATCGGCTTCTGTTTTTTCTCTGATGAAAGCCATCTCGCCAGCTCCTAATAGCTGAATACGCTTGGCGGCAAAGGCTTTAAAAAAGCCAACCATAGCCAGAGCAGGCCGGTTTAAGCTACGCTCCTTAATCATGTTATCGAGACCCGACTCGCCCGCGACTAGCTCCATCTCCAGAGGCTCTTTAAAGGAGTCGTAGAAATCACGAACCGAAACGGCTTCGACAAACTTAGTGTTGTTACGCTGTATCACGGGCATACTTATAATTCGCTTACATGTTAAAATTCTCGCCGAGGTAGAACTCTCGGCTTTTGGGATCGTTGATCAAAAAATCGCTAGAGCCTTCGGCCAAAATTGTTCCCTCGTGAAGGAGGTAGGCGCGATCGACGATGGCAAGAGTCTCGCGCACATTGTGATCGGTAATAAGGACACCAATCCCCTTTTCTTTCAGCTGGACGATAATCTTTTGGACCTCGTTCACGCTGATCGGATCGACACCGCTAAAGGGTTCGTCCATCAAAAGAAATTTGGGATTTGTAACCAACGCGCGAGAGATCTCTAGGCGACGACGCTCCCCGCCACTCAGGGTATAGGCCTTTTGCTCGGCCAAATGGGTCAAACCGAGCTCTTCGAGGTGTTGCTCGACGCAGTCTTCGCGCTGGGCTTTATTGAAAGGCATGGTCTCAGCGATCGCGCGGATATTTTCTTCGACCGTCATTTTACGAAAGACCGATGCCTCTTGCGGCAAGTAGCCAATACCGAAGCGAGCACGACGATACATAGGGAGATCCGTCAGATCATCGTCGTTGAGAAAGACTCTACCCTCTGTCGCAGGCACGAGGCCGACGACCATGTAAAAGGTGGTCGTTTTACCTGCGCCGTTAGGCCCCAAAAGACCGACTATTTCGCCCGCATTGACATGAACATCGACCTTATTCACTACACGGCGCTTACCATATTCCTTAATAAGGCCACGTGTTTCGATCTTCGGAGTCGCTGCTGTTTCCACCATAGTTAATATTGAAGCATTCGCAACGGTCTAGACAATGCAATCCTTTAGCGATTGGTCACAGAGGCTAGATAGATAAATAAATAAATACTAAGTATAAATAAGAGCACGATGGTGCTGACGCTAGATTAGAGTATTTTAGAAAAGTGTTTGCGACTATTTCTGGGTGGCGTCGGGGTGCGAGGATAGGTCTACATTCCTTGCGAGCCAAAGATATTGACTCAAGCAAAGGCACGGCGCAGGCAT
>CALBPO010000268.1 GCA_937899295.1 uncultured Opitutia bacterium | reverse complement strand
CCGCGTGCAGTTCCGCCGTAGAAGGGCATGGTCAGCTTCGAAACTTATTTGCTCTGCCAAGCCCGAGTGGCCTGCGGAGACCATCCAAGGCGTCGAGCAACCCGCTCGTGGCGAGATCGAGCAGCGTATAGTCAAGCACGGGCACTCAAACGAGGTGCAGATTTGGCAGTCAGCTTTCATGGCGTCCTAGGTTTAGTCTGCCATTTATACGGCTTACCAAAATTGTTATGCGTGCGCAGCCTTCTAGAGGGTGGAGATTTAAAATAAAAGCAACCGTTTCAAACTTAGTATGAGCACTTGTATTTTCGCAAGGAATGGCGTAATTTGAGGGTATTATGATAGAACTCGTTAAGAAAACTATGTTGGCCGGCGTAGGTTTGGCTGTCGTGAACAAGGACAAAGTTCTGGAGTCGCTCAATGAATACGTTGAGAAAGGTAAGCTCACCCAAGAGGAAGCCGCGGCCATGTCGGACAAAATTGTTGACGAAGGTCGCAACGAGACCAAGAAAGCCAAAGTCGAAGCGAGCAAGCTCTTCAACGAAATGCTACATCGCGCTAACGTCGTCACAAAAGATCAATACGATGAACTTTCCGCAAGAGTCACCACACTCGAAGGTAAACTTCACCGCGAGTTTCCCAATGAAGACTAAGTTGTAATTAAGAAAAACACAAAATACGCGGAAATTTTCTGAAGTGTTTCCGCGCGGAGAATGTCTACTAGTATAGAGTGGTTGTTTTTTAAGAATTAAGACACGGCTTGCTCTGCAAAAAATTCTTGGAGTACTCGCATCTTTTCTTGCTCGATACGCTCCTCTTGGACTTCCTCTTTGGAACGTTGGCGCTCGTTGTCTGTCATAAGGCGTCGCATTTTGTGGATTGCGATATTTTGGATTTGACGGACGCGCTCGCGTGTAATGTCGAACCGTTCTCCGACTTCTTCGAGAGTAAGCGGATGATTGCCGTCTAAGCCGAAACGGAGCTGTATGATTTCCGCCTCGCGGTCTTCAAGCCGTTCGATGACGGATTTAATGTCGCTACTGATCGACTTTTCCTGCAAATTATCAAGCGGGGAAGCTTCGTTTTCGTCGCCAACCAATTCGCCGAAAGTGGTGTCGCCGTCCTCACCCACGGGCGCGTCGAGTGAAGCTGGGCGGAAACTGACTGATTTGAGGTGTGCGACTTTGTTAACCGGCATATCCATCGCGTAGCCGATTTCTTCGTCGGAGGGCTCGCGGTCGAGCTCATCGGCCAACTGAGCCGTGATCTTGCGCATCTTTGCAATACGGTCGACTAGGTGAACGGGTAGGCGAATGGTTTTACTCTGATTAGCAAGGGCGCGTTTAATCGACTGCTTGATCCACCCCGCTGCGTAGGTACTTAGCTTGCCGCCCTTTTCGGGATCAAAGCGCTCGACCGCTTTAATTAAGCCGATGTTGCCCTCACTTATTAAGTCGAGGAGTGGCAGGCCAAAATTATTGTAGTCGTAGGCGATCTTAACCACGAGTCTTAGGTTGGCCGAGATCATGTGGTCACGAGCAGATTTGTCACCTGTCTTGATACGGTTTGCGAGCAGTACCTCTTCCTCGCTGGTCAGCAATGCAGTCTTGGAAATCTCCTGCATGTAGGTACGCATCACGTTGCGATCATTTGATGGGAGTTCACGCACATCTGTGACAGCGACAGAATCATCCGTCT
>CALBPO010000267.1 GCA_937899295.1 uncultured Opitutia bacterium | reverse complement strand
AGATTACCTTCCTTAACATCACCATCACCCTCGGTCTCGAAGATGCAGCCGCCTACTATCCCGAGGGAGATGGTGGGTAAATAGAGCGGCACTCCTGTCGCTTCTCCTACGAAATAAAAGCGATAAGAGAGTCGCTCCTACCAATTTACCTAATATGGACTTACGCCAAAAACTACTCAAACTCCTCGGAGCTAAAGACTACGTCCCTATGCGACGCATGGAGATCATTAGCGTCCTTAAGTTCGGTCAAGACGCCACTAAGGAAGCCCATACGCTTCTCGACAAAATGCTCGAACAGGGCGAGATCGCTCGGCTAAAAAAGGATCGGCTCTGCATCCCCGAAGATGCCGACCTCGTCAGTGGTCGCCTGATTTTTCGCCAGAGTGGCTCCGCCATCCTTATTCCAGACTCCGACCCCGGTGGTGACGGCTACCCTATCAAATCCGAAGACACAGGCGTCTCAATGCACGGCGATACCGTGCTGGCCCGCAAAGTCGAAGATCAGCGCCGTCCCTTCCGAGGCAAAGGCCGTCAACAGCGCCCCGAATATAAGCCCGACGAGAAACCCAACGTCCGTGTCATCCGTATACTCAAGCGCGCCCGTATCACCATCCCTGGCACCCTCGAACAGGCTAAACATGCCAGCTATGTGATCCCTGACGATCCGCGCATCATTCATGACATCCTCGTGCCTGATCCAAAAAATTCTGGTCTCAAACCCATACCTAAAGTGGGCGATAAGGTCGTGGTCAAAATGCTCGAATGGAAACAGCGACACCTCAACCCAGAAGGTGAGATCATGGAAGTACTCGGTCGAACGCACGAGCCCGATGCCGAGTTCAAAGCCATCCTCTATAAATACGACCTTAATCCAAGATTCCCCTCAGCGGTAGAGCAACAGACCAAGGACATACCCGATGTTGTGCGCTCGGAAGATATCGGAAATCGCCAAGACTGCCGCGATCTTTTTACCTTCACCATCGATCCCGACGATGCAAAAGACTTTGATGACGCCCTCTCGCTCGAGCTTCTTGAAGATGGCAAAACTCGTGTCGGCGTCCATATTGCCGACGTGAGTGCCTACGTAAAACCTGGCTCACCGCTCGACCGCGAGGCTCAAGAGCGCGGGAACAGCACTTATCTCGTCGGTACAGTCATTCCTATGCTGCCACACGCACTATCCAACGGTCTCTGCTCGCTCGTCGAGGCCGAAGACCGCCTGACCAAGACTTGTTTCATCACCTTCAACGACAGCGCTGACATCAGCGAGGTCAAGTTTGCCAATACCGTGATAAACAGTAACAAGCGCCTGACCTACAAACAAGCCTACGCTTTCATGCAACAGGACGACTTAGCTGAGATACGCAATACGCCGCTCCCACCCAAACACCAGACCGGTTCTACCGGGCGCTCACTGAACAAAGTGACCGACGAAGAGATGGCTACACTGAAGAAATACATCGGCAAGCTCTGGCAGATCGCCAAACAGCTGCGCGAACGCCGCTTTCGCAAAGGCTCGCTCGACCTAGACATGACATCGGTCAAAATCTACGTCGACGAGGAAGGCTATGCAGATCGTATTGAAAAAGAGTTCAACGATGAGAGCCATCAACTGATCGAAGAGTTTATGCTCTCGGCCAACGAGCAAGTCGCCCGCACCATGAAGAAGCAGAACTTCCCCTGCATCTACCGCGTGCATGATGAACCAGAGGAAGAAAAGCTTAAAGAGCTTCGCGAGACCATGCAAAGCTTCGGCGTGCAGTGCGGCAACCTACAAAAGCCGCGCGAGATGACCTTACTTCTCAAAAAGCTGAAGGAGCATCCGCAAGGTTACACCCTTAAGGTCCACGTCCTTCGTAGCCTGAAGCAAGCACAGTATCGTGCTTCCGCCGACGGTCACTACGGCCTCTCGAAGCCCGACTATACCCATTTCACATCGCCCATCCGCCGCTACTCCGACCTGATCGTCCATCGCATACTTGACGGCTATCTCTGTAAGACTCGTGCCGACTCTGCTCTAGGGGAGCCCGAGATTCGCTACAAGCAGGGTAAGCTCGAAAGCCTCGGCGATCACATCAGTGTAACCGAACGTAACTCAGTCGACGCTGAACGAGAATCCGTTAAAACTAAGCTCCTCGAATTCTATGACCGCGAATTGCAGAAAGAACAGAAGCAACATTTCAAGGCCATCATCACGGATGTGAAAAATCACGGTCTATTCGTGGAGCTGACTGATACCCTAGCCTTTGGTATGGTGCATATCTCTACACTCGACGACGATTTCTACCATCCAAACCCTGAGGGCACCGCACTGATCGGACGTCGTAAAAAGCGTACCTATGCACTCGGCCAATACATAATGGTTCAAGTTGAACGCGTGGATCGCTTCAAGCGGCAGATCGACTTCCGCGTCGTCCTGACAGACAATCGCGACAAAGGCAAAAAACCTGGCAAACCCTTCAAAGGCCGCCGCAAGATAGACCAGGCGCGCTCATCTAAAAGTTTAGAGCGCAGTCCTAGTAAGAAAGCCGCTAAAACCTTGGCCCGAAGAAAACCTAAGAAAAAATCCGCACAAGAAAAGAAGCCTCCAGCTGAAGGCAAGGTGATCACTAAGCGCCCAAATAAAAATCAGCGTAATAAGCGAACTCGCTAGCGCTCGCTACTCGTCAATCATGCGACTCGTCACGCCATCATAAGTATCGATGCGACGGTCGCGGAAGAATGGCCATATGCGACGCATGTCTTCGAGGGCTTTGAAGTCGCAGTCGGCGATTAGGATGTGCTCTTCACTCACAGGGGCGCGTGCGACAATTTGTCCGTAGAAATCAGAGACGAAACTTTGTCCCCAGAATTCAGTTTCCCCCTCGACGCCAGTGCGATTGACCGCCGCGACGTAACAGCCATTAGCCACAGCATGACCGCGCTGAACAGCCTCCCATGCTGTGTGCTGAGCAGCGCCGAGTTCGGCTTTTTCCTCGGGCAACCAACCGATGGCGGTCGGATAAAAAATGATCTCGGCCCCAGCGAGGGCAGCGAGTCGAGCGGCCTCGGGATACCATTGATCCCAGCAAATAAGGACGGAGATTTTACCAAACTTCGTGTCCCAGACCTTGTAGCCGAGGTCGCCTGGAGTGAAATAAAATTTTTCTTCAAACCCTGGGTCTTGAGGAATGTGCATCTTTCGGTATTTACCTAGATAGCGACCATCCGCATCAATCACGGCGGCGGTGTTATGATAGATACCCGAGGCACGGCGCTCGAAAAGTGAGGCGATAATGACGATGCCAAGCTCGCCTGCGACAACTTCGAGCAGTTCTGTAGTCGCGCCAGGAACCGGTTCCGCTAGATCGAAGAACGCCGTGTCCTGCGTGCGGCAGAAGTAGGGCGTATTAAACAACTCCTGCGTGCAAACGATCTGCGCGCCAGAGGCAGCAGCCTCATGGATGCGCGCAATGGTGTAGTCTAGATCAGCGATGGGCTTACCCTGTTCTCGACCTTGAATGAGGGCGATGCGGACTTGGCGCGGGGTATTATTGTGCGGCATTAGCTTAATAATCCTAAGGAAATAGTAGCCGCCCACTCTGCAGGGGCTTAGTGGCTAGCTTGAGGCAGCAAGTCAACAGACGACCGTGATTACACTAAAAAACTACCTTGTTAAGCGGGTATTCGATGATCCCTTCGGCGCCACGTTCCTTGAGCTCGGGAATTATCTCGCGGACAACTTTTTCGTCTAGGATAGTGTCGATGGCGACCCAGGACTCATCAGTGAGGCGGTTGATTGTCGGGTTACGCAGCGCGGGCAGATCGGCGAGGATCGCTTCGAGCTTGGACTTCTCGATGTTGAGTTTGAGGCCAACTTTGCTATTGGCTTCGAGTGCGGATGTAAGAAGTAATGCGATGTTTTCGATCTTCTTGCGCTTAGCAGGGTTTTCCCAAGAAACCTTGTTGGCGATCAACACAGTGTTGGTGTTGAGAAGCGTGTCGACGATGCGCAGATTGTTCGCACGGATCGAATTGCCAGTCTCAGTGAGATCGACGATAGCATCGACCAGATCGGGCACTTTGACCTCGGTCGCGCCCCAAGAGAACTCGACCTCAGCGTTGACACCATTCTCCTTGAGATACTGACGCGTGATGTTGACTACCTCGGTAGCGATGCGCTTACCTTCGAGGTCTTTGACCGTCTGCACGGTCGAGGCTTCGGGCACCGCGATAACCCACTTGGAGGGCTTGTTGGATGCACGGCTGTAAACGAGGCTGCACACTTCGACCACGTCGGAATCGTTTTCCTTGACCCAATCCTGTCCAGTAAGGCCACAGTCGAAGTAGCCGTGTTCGACGTAGCGACTGACCTCTTGGGCACGCACGAAGCGACCGTCTAAGTTCTCGTCATCAATCGACGGACGGTAGGAGCGGGAGCTGACTGAAATGTTGAAGCCCGCTTTACCAAAAAGTTTGATCGTGGAGTCTTGAAGGCTGCCCTTAGGCAGACCTAGCATAAGTAATGGCTTGTTTTCCATGAGCGCAAAAGCTGTCGTAGGACGCTTTCGGCACAAGGCTAAATTTGAGAAATACAGCCTTTGAGTAGGCTTTATCTAGTAAAATAAGTATTTATAAATCGATTATTAGTGGCTAGTGTGGTATCGTTACATATACATTTTTAATAAACCAATGGGAAAGCCAACACCACTCGATGCAGGAAAAAAGGCACCCCTCTTCCAATTTACGGAAGCTGGAGTAGCTTACTCGCTAGACTGTTTAGAGCAGCCCTGCCTATTGTATTTCTACCCAAAGGATGATACACCAGGCTGCACAAAAGAGGCCTGTGCAATCCGCGATGCGTGGAGTGATTTTGCCAGTGCTGGACTTAAGGTCGTCGGTGTGAGTAAGGACGACGAACGCTCGCACGGCAAATTTCAGGAAAAGTACAGACTTCCTTTTCCACTGATCGCCGATACTGGGCTAGAGTTAGCCAATGCCTACGGCGTCTATGGTGAAAAAAAATTTATGGGTAAAACTTACGACGGCATTCACCGCATGTCCTTTCTAATTGGGGCGGACGGATTGATCCTTAAAACCTACTGTAAAGTAAAACCAGATGACCACGCCGGCGAGGTATTAGCTGACTTCACGGCACTTTCTAATTAAATTCCCAACAAGATGAATCAAACACCAAAGCCACTCATCATCGTCGCAGAGGATGATAAAGACCTCTCCACACTGATTGCGACGCAGCTCGAAGTCGCAGGGATGCAGAGCCAAGTCTGCCATGAAGCCAGCCACGTAGGGCGCTTCTTGAAGAACAACTTCGCCAATCTAATCCTGCTCGATGTTCACCTTCCTGACGACACCGGTTTCAATCTGATGTCCGATCTGCGTAAAGCGGGTGACAAGACGCCCATCATATTTCTCACCGGTGAGAACAACGAAGTAAAAAAAGTGAACGCCCTAGAAATGGGCGGTGACGACTACATCACAAAGCCCTTTGGATTCCCCGAGCTAATTGCACGGATCAACGCCGTGCTCCGCCGCGCGGAAACAGTGCACGATAGTGATATCACGCAAAACGCCTCCACCACCGACGAACCCTTTGAATTTTGCGGGGCTAAGGTGAACCCACATCGACTCGAAGTGACCTTTGCCGACGGGGAAGTCGAAAGCATCGGGCGTAAGGAGTTAGGCATCTTTACCTACCTCGCCAGCCACCCAAACAAGGTACTCACCCGCAAGAATTTGATCCACTCAGTCTGGGGAATCCACGCCGATGTGAGCAGTCGCTCGCTTGATCAATATATCGTAAAAATTCGTGAACTTTACAAAAGTCACAGCCTGACGCTTGATGCCTTCCGCACCGTGCATGGCGTCGGCTATATTTACGACCTTAAGATACCCGAGTAAGCGCAAGTAGTCGCATGACAACAAAAGTCGCCAAGAATAGTGTGGCCAAAGACCATTAAGCTACTCCGCTTGATACCACTCCTTGACGAGTGCTTTCACCGCTTCGGGTGATTCAGCCTCCTCAAAACTAAGCGATGCGGAATTAATGCAATAGCGTAAACCTGTCGGCTTGGGGCCATCGGGGAAAACGTGACCTAGGTGTGATCCGCAGACATTGCAGTGCACCTCCACGCGCACCATACCGTAGCTGTTATCGCGGGTCTCACCAAGGGTGCGCTCATCGATCGGCTGGACAAAGCTTGGCCAACCCGTGCCTGAATCGAACTTATCCATGCTAGTAAACAGTGGTGTATCGCAGCCAATACAGCGATAGAGGCCAATTGCTTTATTATCATTATAGGGATTGGTAAATGGCCGCTCTGTTCCATGGTCTCGGGCGACTCGATATTGGACATCGTTGAGACGCTCCCTCCACTCGGTTTCTGACCGTTGGACAGGGAAATCGCCGCTGCTCAGATCGACATGCGAGGGCAAGCCGCAAGCGGAGGCACATGCGCTAACATCGACATCAGTCGTAAGATCTGGACTTGGAGGTGTAGGTTTTTCAGGCATAGCAAAAGTAAAAAGGGCAAAGGCCAATAGGGCAACGAGCACCGCAGGGCCATAATTGCGTAAGTTTGATTGAGTTTTCATGTTAACTGAGAATTGAAACTATAGAGGCTATTCCCATGAATGCAATTCATCGCCTATGCCTATTTGCGATTCGATCAAAGAAAGCCCTTTCACAATCACTCAGCAGTCTACCCCGTAATGATAAATATTCTTGAAGAACGTATCAGGCTGCGGCTAATGCTACGGATATGTCAAAAGTAGTCATTATCGGTGCCGGAGGTGTGGGCAATGTGGTCGCGCAAAAGTGCGCACAGCTTACGGATGTTTTTACTGAAATCGTGCTCGCATCGCGCACAGTTACAAAGTGCGAGGCGATCGCTGCAGATGTTAAGGCCAAGCAAAACATCACGATTCGCACCGCGGCGCTGGATGCCGACGATGTCGCTGCGACAACAGAGTTTCTCCAGGCTGAGCAACCAGAACTTTTGATCAACGTCGCCCTGCCCTACCAAGACCTTGCACTGATGGATGCATGCCTAGCCGCGGGCGTTCACTACATGGATACCGCTAACTACGAACCGCACGAAGAAGCCAAGTTTGAGTACAAATGGCAATGGGCTTACCAAGACAGCTTCAAAGAAGCAGGACTGACTGCGCTACTCGGCTCGGGTTTCGACCCCGGCGTCACGAATGTCTTTTGCGCCTACGCACAAAAACATCTTTTTGATGAGATCGATACAATCGATATCCTAGACGCCAATGCGGGTGACCACGGCTACCACTTTGCGACCAACTTCAATCCAGAGATCAACATCCGTGAGATTACCCAAAATGGACGCTACTGGGAAGAAGGCGAATGGAAAGAAGTCGAACCCATGAGCATACACCAGGTCTACGACTTCCCAATCGTCGGGCCGCAAGATGCCTATCTCCTATATCACGAGGAGATGGAATCACTCTGCCAGAACATCAAAGGCCTGAAACGCATTCGTTTCTGGATGACCTTTTCTAAGAAGTATCTTACCCACCTCAATGTGCTGGAAAACGTCGGTATGACTTCGATTGAGCCGATCGAGTTCAAGGGGCAGAAAGTCCAACCAATCGAGTTTCTCAAAGCGGTACTCCCCGACCCAGCCAGTCTAGGGTCACGGACAAGAGGTAAAACCTGCATCGGTTGCGACATAGTGGGCACGAAAGACGGCAAGAAGAAACGTATCTTCATCTACAACAGCTGCGACCACCAAGAGTGCTTTAAAGAAGTCTCCAGCCAAGCGATCAGCTACACCACAGGGGTGCCCGCGATGATTGGGGGACAAATGATACTCAAGGGCCTCTGGAAAGAACCTGGCGTTTGGAATATGGAACAACTCGACCCTGATCCCTTTATGGAAGAGCTCAACCTGCGTGGCCTGTCGTGGGAAATCATCGAACTACCGTTGAATTAAAGTAGTCAGGCTGGCTCTGCCAACCCGACTACTCACAAAAAAGGCCCCCGAGTTGATCGGAGGCCTTTAAGGAAATGGAGTGAGTGAAGAGGTTCGAACTCTCGACATCTACCTTGGCAAGGTAGTGCTCTACCAACTGAGCTACACTCACTTTATTTGGGAAAATTGGGAAGAATCTATGACCGACCTCTCATGTCAACGTGTTTTTAGTAAAATTTAAGGAGACGTTTCGCCCCAGCTTTTACTCTAGATCAAGGTCTATCAGAAACTTACGGCGCACAGTGTCAGGCAGGGCGATAAAGTCGTTTGCGCGGAGACTAGTGGCGACTTCGTCATTAAGTAATTCGCGGATCGTGGTGCGAAGTTTGACATCGTCGCGCGCATTATGTAAAATATAAAATGCGAGTCGAATGGGATAGTCACCATAGTGCACGTTATCATCGGTGGGGCCGAAAGCAGGTGCGTAGGTGTCGCCACCAGATGAGACCATAAGCACTTTGATATTACTATTTTCTGGCATACGAGAGAGAATAGCGATGGAAGCAGCATCAGAGCCGATTAAATCCTCGATCTCGGTATCTTTGACCATAGACACATTGGGTTTCAAGCCGCCACCCTTGAAGATGCTGTGTTTAAAAAGCTCTAAGGCGATGCTATTATCGTTGGTACCGGCGAGCGCTTTAATATTGCGACTACCCCAACCGGATAACCCAAGCTCGCCCCAAGTATTGAGATTAAACTCTTCGTTGGAACCGAAAATGCCCCCGAGCCGAGCAACACTGATTTCGTCTATGGGGTTACTATCATTGACCACGATTACGGCGACATCGTAGGCAAAAGGATAGATATTAAATTCATCGCGAGGCACTTCGTCTCCTTCTGGTATTGCAACAATGGCGAGATCAATCTCGTCGGAGCGGAGGCGATTAAGCGCAGGTAAGCTACCAATGCTATCAACGACAAAAGTAGTGCCATTTTCTGCACCGTAGACCTTAAGCGGCGCTAGGATGTAGTCGGCAAGCAGGTCGGATACAGCAATACGAATTTCTTCGGCTTGCACGTTCGCGATCAGAGTAAGCGGCAAGAGTAAAAGCGTTTTTCCAAGGTTCATGATCAATCTTTGTTAGGTAAATAAAAAGTATATTAGTATGTAATGGTCGGATGCTGGCTGGTGAGAGTCAAATTCTAAGCGAGGCTATCAGCGCTACTTTTGGATGTCGAGCTCTGGCCACTGAATAAGTTTGCGGTGGAGGGTACGGCGGCTGATGCCCATGAGCTCAGCAGCGTGGGTACGGTTACCGTTGGCTTTAATCAGCGCGTTACGGAGGAGGCGTTTTTCATTTTCCTCTTTGCTCAATGTCGGACTACTGGAGAGTGCCTCCAGCTTGTCTTCCAGCGATGTCTCAGTCTGGTTGTGGTATTTGGGGTCGAGATCGTATTCGGTAAGCTCCTTACCCCGTTTTAGCACGACGGTGTTTTCGCAGAAATTACGCAACTCGCGAATGTTCCCTGGCCAGCGATAGTCTTGGAGTACTTTGATCGCGCCTACGGTCAAATCGATGGGAGCTAGCTCGTTTTCCTCGGCGAAGGAATCGATATAGTGGTTGAGTAGCATAGGTAGGTCCTCTCGGCGCTCGCGCAATGGCGGGAGGAAAATGGTAATTACGTTGAGTCGATACAGCAAGTCCTCGCGAAACTCGCCGCGCTTGACCATCTCAGTGAGATTTCGATTCGTCGCGCAGACGAGGCGGACGTCGACTTGTATGGGTTTAGAACTCCCAAGGCGTTCGAAACTGCGGGTCTCAAGAAAGCGCAGAAGTTTGACCTGCGTCGCGGAGTCGATTTCGCCGATTTCATCAAGAAAGAGTGTGCCGCCATCAGCCGCCTCAAAACGACCAATCCGACGCTCGGTCGCACCCGTATAAGCGCCTTTCTCGTGCCCGAAGAGTTCGCTTTCAAGGAGATTGGCTGCCAAAGCCGCACAGTGCACGGGGACGAAGGCTTGGCGAGCGCGGTTGCTATTTTGGTGGATGGCTTGAGCGATGAGCTCTTTACCCGTACCAGTCTCTCCTTCGAGTAGTGCAGTGGCCTTGGAAGGCGCAACGAGTTTGACCTTGTCCAGCACGTCGGTGAGGCCAGGTGAGTTACCAACGATACCGTCGAAGCTATACTTCTTGTCGAGCCGCTCGTGCAGAACAACGTTTTCCGCCTCGATTCGGCGACTTTGCAGCGCCCGTTTGATCAGGATTTCCAATTTTTCTAGACTAACAGGCTTGGTCAGGAAGTCGAAGGCGCCGCGTCGCATGGCTTCGACCGCTGTTTCCACATTGCCGTAGGCAGTCATCATAATGCAGATCGGCCGGTTTGCTTGGGTAATGGCGCGGTCTATCACCTTAAGCCCTGATTTGCCCGCCATGCGCAAATCTGTCAGCACGATGTCAAAGGTCTCAGCCTCCATAAGGTTGAAGGCCTCATCTGCCCCTGAGGCCATATACACCTCATACTCCTCTTCAAGGGCTATGCTGAGTCCCTCGCGAGTGTTTTTCTCATCATCGACGATTAAAATTGTTACTGGCATGTGAGACATTAAGACACATTCTAGAACTAAATGCAATATTCTCATTGCAATGAAACCTATCGCTTTCTCCTTTGTCAGTTAACCTTCCGCAAATAAATTTGCGAACCTACCATATTACTATGAGCCAAGATTCAATCGCACCTGAAATCGAAGAAAAATTAAAGTCGGCTATCCAATGGATCCCCACTCTACGCGAGGAGATCGCTCGCGTCATCGTCGGGCAGCATTATCTAGTCGATCGCCTTCTAGTAGGCCTGCTGGCCAATGGCCACGTCCTACTCGAAGGTGTGCCTGGTCTAGCCAAGACACTCAGCATCCGCACCCTCGCCTCAGCCACGGCGGCGGACTTCAAGCGAATTCAGTTCACACCCGACCTGCTACCGGCTGACATTCTCGGCACCTTGATTTACAGCCCAAAGGAAAACACCTTCCACACTCGCAAGGGACCGATATTTGCCAACCTCATTCTGGCGGACGAAATCAATCGCGCACCCGCCAAGGTACAAAGCGCACTACTCGAAGCCATGCAGGAGCACCAAGTGACCATCGGCGACACGACTTATCCATTGCCCGAACCCTTCCTAGTGCTGGCCACAGAAAATCCGATCGATCAAGAGGGCACCTACCCCCTTCCCGAGGCGCAGGTAGACCGCTTTATGCTTAAACTCAAGGTTGGCTATCCAAGCAAAGACGATGAGCGAGCGATCCTTGACCGTATGTCCTCGACCGCACCAAATCTGAATGTCGACGCCGTCACCACGCTCGATGCGATCAGCGAAGCTCGGAAGCTGGTCAACGACGTCTTCGTCGACCCAAAGATCCGGGACTACATCGTCGATCTCATTCTCGCGACCCGCGATCCTGAGCAATACAAACTCAAGCTCGGTCAATACATTCAGTTCGGCGCCAGTCCGCGTGCGACTATTAGCCTAACGCTCGCCGCAAAAGCTTGGGCGCTGATGCAAGGACGCGCCTATGTCGTCCCGCAGGACCTTAAAGAAATCGGCATGGACGTGCTCCGACACCGCGTGATACCATCCTATGAAGCCGAAGCCGAAGAAATTAGTAGCGAGGACCTCGTTACC
>CALBPO010000266.1 GCA_937899295.1 uncultured Opitutia bacterium | reverse complement strand
GTCAGCACACCTGTGCCGAGCTTGATGACGATGCGTTTGGCTGTAGTAAGCATTTTTACGGATCAGAGAGCAAATGGTGCTGCCTTTTGCTTTCGATACTCTGGGTCAGACTTTTTTCAACTCTGCTTCCTTATGAGTAAGGTGCTCGTTGATCTCTGCAATGTAGTCGTCGTGCGCTTTTTGCACTTCTTTTTCGTGGCGTTTAAAATCATCTTCGGGTAGGCCGTCGTCGTTCTTGGCAGACTTAAGAAGGTCGAGTGCATCACGACGACCTTGGCGGATACGAACACGTCCGTCTTCGGCCATGCCGCCGGCTGTCTTAGCAAGCTCTTGGCGGCGTTCACCAGTGAGTTCGGGCACAGGCACGCGGAGGATGCCGCCATCGATAATGGGGTTAAGGCCAAGGTTGGCTTCTTGGATACCTTTTTCCACATCTTTAATAACGCTCTTATCCCAAGGCTGCACCATGATGGTACGGGCATCAGGCGTTGTCACCGCAGCGACTTCTTTTAAGCTTACTGTACTACCGTAGGCGTTGACGCGGACACCGTCGAGCATTGCGGGCGTAGCTTTGCCGGTGTGGAGGCTGCTGAATTCGTGGAGCGTGTGATCGACCGCCTTCTTCATGTCGGCGTTCATAGATTTGATGATTTCTTTTGGCATGGTTTAAGTAGTTAAATTTTTTAAGAACAGGGGCTAGTCGACCAGTGTGCCGATCTCTTCGCCCATTACGGCGCGATAGATTGAACCAGGCTCGCGCATACTGAAAACGAGAATAGGAAGCTGGTTTTCCATACAAAGAGAAAATGCGGTTGAATCCATAACCTCAAGGCGCTCACGCAGGGCGTCGACGTAGGGTACGTGGTCGTATTTGACTGCATCGTCGTGCTTTTTTGGATCCTTGTTATAGATGCCGTCGACCTTGGTCGCTTTCATCAGCATGTCCGCACCGATCTCGTTGGCACGGAGCGCTGCGGCTGTATCGGTTGAGAAGTAAGGGTTACCAGTGCCCCCAGCGAAAATCACTACACGGCCGCGCTCAAGGTGCCGGGTAGCGCGTCGTAGGATAAACGGCTCGGCCAGTTTATCCATGGGTATGGCACTTTGCAGGCGCACGGTCACGCCGAGCTTTTCGAGGCAGTCCATTAGTGCGAGGCCGTTGATCACCGTGGCGAGCATCCCCATGTAGTCACCAGTGGTGCGGTCGACGCCTTTCATCTCGGCACCGCTGAGGCCGCGAAAGATATTGCCACCACCGATCACGAGGCCGATTTCAACCCCGATATCGTAAACTTTTTTGACCTCTTCGCAAATCGCTTTGAGGATCACCGGGTCGATGGGTTCACCATCTTCGTTATTGCGTAGCACTTCCCCGCTGAGTTTGAGGATGATGCGCTTGTATTTTGGGTTTTGGGACGATTCTTCAGTAGCAGTCATTAAACGCTTCTTAAACCCACTTTTGCCTAGCTCGTCAACCTATGTCTTTGCTTGATGGCTTAAAGTTGGTTTCCTGGAGCACCGCACTCAGCCTCGGTATCATCTTAGCTAGAACCACTCAACAAGAGCAGAGCTGGGGCCCAGCGTTCTCAAGGATCTTTCCTTGAAACTTCGCCTTGCTAGTATTGCTTAAGCGTCCCTATCTTCTTCAACCTTTCCAAATCTTTATAGTTTTAGCTTTTTATTAAATGTCACTCATCGTTCAAAAATACGGCGGCACTTCGGTCGGAGATGTCGATCGGATCAAAAACGTCGCGCAGCGAGTCAAAGAGACCTATGATGCGGGTCACCAAGTCGTGGTCGTCGTTTCTGCGCGCTCCGGCGTGACGAATGAGTTGATTGGCCGTGCTAAAGCGCTCAATCCAGATCCAGATGAGCGTGAGATGGATATGCTCCTCACTGTGGGCGAGCAAGAAACTATAGCCCTAACTGCTATGGCGCTCCATGCCATTGGTGTACCTGCGGTCTCACGCACAGGTTCTCAGGCGGGCATCTTGACCGATCCTTCACACACCCGCGCACGCATTACCCAGATTTCTGGGGGCGACCTCAAAGCGCAACTTGATGCTGGCAAAGTCATCATCCTTGCCGGCTTTCAAGGCCATTCGCCCGACGGCCAAATTACCACACTGGGCCGCGGCGGTTCCGATCTCAGTGCCATCGCCATCGCGGCGGCGCTCAAGGCTGACCTTTGCCAAATTTACACCGATGTCGACGGCGTCTATACTGCCGATCCGCGCCTTGTGCTTGATGCCAAGAAGCTCGACGAGATCTCCTATGAGGAGATGCTCGAGCTCGCCAGTTCTGGCTCCAAAGTGATGCAAAACCGCGCTGTCGAATTTGCCCAGAAGTTCGACGTCGTTTTTGAAGTCCGATCTAGTTTTAATAACAACCCAGGTACTATTGTGAAAGAAGAAGCCGCCTCCATGGAAGATGTCGTTGTAAGCGGCGTCGCACTCGATAAAAATCAAGCTAAGATCGTGGTCAGCGATTTGCCCGACCGCCCCGGCACCGCCGCCAAGCTCTTTCAAGTGCTCGGCGCAGCGGGTATCAGTGTCGATATGATCGTACAAAACCTTGGCCGCGATGGTAAGGCGAATATGACATTCACCGTACCTCGCGAGGATGTCCTTCGCGCCGAAAAAGCCGTGACTGAATCGTTCCCCGACGAGGCCGCTGGAAAGCTCTTTGAGGTAAGCGATATTGCCAAAGTCTCGGTGGTCGGCGTTGGTATGCGTTCGCATTCTGGCGTCGCTGCGACACTTTTTGAGTCTCTGGCCAAGGGTAATGTGAACATTCAGCTTATCAGTACATCTGAGATTAAAATCTCAGTCGGTATCGACCCAGAACAAGCCGAAGATGCTGCGCGCCTTGTCCATGCCGCATTCGGGCTTGGGGCATAAACGATTTCTCTGTCTCAGACTAGAAGGCTTTGCACGCAAGTGCTATGAAAATGTCAGATGGCCGGATTTTTTTCAGCCCCTCCCGCATAGTTTAATGATATCCTGACTAAACGAGGGGTAATTGCGGGTTGACTCTTTTGCTGTGCCTACAAACTCACAAGCATGCAATATATCAGCACACGCGGCCAAGTCCCCGCCGTTTCTTTTTCCACTGCAGTCGCGCAAGGTCTCGCGCCTGATGGCGGGCTTTACCTGCCTGAAAAACTCCCCAATCTAAGGCCACACTTGGGCGAGTGGTCAAAACTCAGCTATGCTGAACTCTGTGAGGCCTTCTTCGCCATCTTTGCGACCGACATCGATTCTGCGGAGCTAAAAGAAGTCGTCGCGCGAAGTTATACCAAATTCGATCACGCTGACATCGCACCCATCGTTAAGCTCGATGACGACCGTTACGTGTTGGAGCTTTTCCACGGGCCCACGCTCGCATTTAAAGATTTTGCACTTCAATTATTGGGTAATCTTTACGAATCACAGATCGCCCGTACTAGAAGCCACATTTCCGTTCTTGGTGCCACGTCGGGAGATACCGGAGCCGCCGCTATCCATGGCCTGCTCGGCAAAGAAGGTGTCACTACCTTTATCCTCTATCCCGATGGCCGGATTTCACCGCTTCAAGAGCGCCAGATGACCTGCACAGGCGCAGACAATGTCTTCCCTCTGGCGATCAAAGGCAGCTTTGACGACGCGCAGACGGCGATGAAGACTGTTTTCGAAGACCGTGAATTCGCCGCTGAAGTCGGGCTTTCTGCAGTCAATTCAATCAACCTTGCCCGCATCCTTGCACAGTGCGTTTACTACCTTTCCGCCTACTTCCGTCTACCTGAAGATGTGCGCGACGACATCACTTTTGTTGTACCCACGGGAAACTTCGGCAACGTCCTCGCCGGCTGGCTCGTCCAGCGCATGGGCTTGCCGATCAAGGGTTTTCGCGTAGCGACGAATCAAAACGATATCCTACACCGCCTATTTCAGGCCGGGACTTACCAGCTAGACGAGGTCGCCCCTAGCGTCGCCCCTTCCATGGATATACAAGTCGCATCGAACTTTGAGCGCTTTCTCTACTACGCAGAAGGCTGCGACCCTAAAAAAGTGCGGGAGATCATCCAAACCTTCAAGGAGACGGGGAAATACGTCTTCAAGAACTTTGATAGCACTGGGTTCATAAGCTCACGAAGCGACGACGCGCAGATCGAACAGATTATTAAAGATGTGTATTTGAAATATGGATACGTTGTTGATCCGCACACTGCCTGTGGCTTCGAGCAAGGTTTTGAAGGCAAGGAAATTATCCTAGCCACCGCACATCCGGCGAAATTCCCCGACACGATTCAGGCTGCTATTGGCGAGAATTCGACGCACGCATCGCTCGAAGTTTTGAAGTCCAAAGAGATCGTTAAGCACAGTGTTATACCGTCCCCCGCAGCGATCAAAGCCTTTATGAGGGCGCGAATTTAGTCATGGAGTTTGTCCATCAAATGTTTTTCAAAAGCGCCACTCCCTTTGCATCGACTAATAGAATCCCTTGAAATAGCGCGCAGTAGATTTTCTCCAGATTTGCGCTACGGAAGCCGAAGGGCGCATGTAATCGGTAGGATTTACTCAGAGTACTAGAAGCGACACTTCTGCCGTGTTTAAGCTACTGCTTCTTCCTTCTCCGGCATGTCTTTTTCGACTTTTAGGTTGTCGATGATGAACTCTTGGCGCTCGGGTGTGTTTTTGCCCATATAGAAGGTGAGCATGTCTTTAATTGTCATGCCTTTTGCTATGATGACGGGGTCGAGGCGGATGTTTTTCCCGATAAAGTGCTGGAACTCGTCAGGGGAGATTTCACCCAAGCCTTTGAAGCGAGTAATCTCGGGCTTTGGCTTACACTCTTCCATTGCGGCACGGCGCTCCTCGTCAGTATAGCAGTAGCGAGTCACCTTTTTGTTGCGAACGCGGAAGAGCGGCGTCTGTAAAATGTGTAGGTGGCCTTGTTTGATCAATTCGGGGAAAAATTGGAGGAAGAAGGTAATTAGTAAGAGCCGGATGTGCATGCCGTCCACGTCAGCATCGGTCGCGATGACAACGTTGTTATAGCGTAGATCGTCGAGGCCATTTTCGATGTTGAGTGCGTCCTGAAGTAAATTGAACTCTTCGTTTTCGTAGACGACTTTTTTGGTTAATCCGAAGGAGTTGAGTGGCTTACCCTTTAGGGAGAAGACGGCCTGCGAGTTGACGTTGCGCGCTTTGGTGATGGAACCGGAGGCGGAGTCGCCCTCGGTAATAAAAAGGGTGGAATCGAGGCGACCGTCTTTCTTCGTGTCGAGATGGATGCGGCAGTCGCGCAGTTTTTTATTATGTACTTTGGCCTTGCGCGCTCGTTCGCGGGCGAGTTTCTGGATACCCTTGAGCTCCTTACGGTTGCGTTCGGACTCTTGGATTTTTTTGCCCAGGATCTCGGCGGTTTCGGGATTGCGATGCAAGTAGTTGTCCAACGCTTGCTTCATGAAGTTATTCATGAAGGTACGCACCGTCGGTCCTTTCGGCCCCATGTCTTGCGAACCGAGCTTAGTCTTGGTCTGCGATTCGAATACAGGTTCTTCTACCTTAATACTCACGGCAGCGCAGATCGAGGTTCGGATGTCGACAGCGTCGAAGTCTTTTTTATAAAAGTCTTTAATTGTTTTAGCCAGTGACTCGCGGAAGGCGGCTAGATGAGTGCCGCCCATCGTTGTGTGCTGACCATTAACAAAGGAGTAGTAGTCTTCGCCGTAAGAGTCGTTGTGGGTGAAGGCGATTTCGATGTCGGTATCCTTGAGGTGGACGATGGGATACATCGGCTCGCCATCAAGTTTGTTTTCTAGGAGATCATGTAGACCTTTATCAGATTTAAATTTTTTCCCGTTGTAGACAATAGTCAGACCGCTGTTCAGGTAGGCGTAGTTCCAGAGCATGTCCTCGACGTAATCGTCGCGAAAGCGGATGGCACCGAAGATCTCGGGGTCGGCATCGAAACGGAGTGCAGTGCCGTCTTTAGCCTCCTTTTCGGCGCGGTCCTTTTTGTCTTCTGAAACGACTTCACCCTGCGAAAAGCTGACGCAGCGCGTCTTGCCCTCACGGTAGGCCTGGATGGCAAACTCTGAGGAGAGGGCGTTGACTGCCTTGATGCCGACACCGTTCAGCCCGACGGATTTTTTAAAAGCTTCAGAGTCGTATTTCGCGCCCGTGTTGATTTTGGAGGCACAGTCCTTTAACTTACCTAGGGGGATACCGCGACCGTAATCGCGCACGGAGACGTGGGTGCCGTCAATGTTGACCTCGATGATCTTGCCGTTACCCATCACGAATTCGTCGATCGAGTTGTCGATCACCTCCTTGAGGAGAATGTAGATGCCGTCGTCGGAGGACGAACCGTCACCCAGCTTGCCTATATACATGCCCGGGCGTAAGCGGATGTGCTGTTTCCAGTCGAGGGATTTGATCGAGTCTTCGGTGTATTCGGAGGTCATGTATGAGTGGATAGTCGTGAGTTATGTTGATAAAAACGCCCGAGGGTAGGACTCCAACTAGAAAATGGATTTATCTAGAAAAGAGTTGCCAGAAAGCACGGCTACTTTGCTTCTGATAGAATCTTTACCTTTACCGCGATTGATTTTGTTACTCTCAAGCCGAAGCGGGGTGGCATTTCACTGCTTCTATGATTAAGAACGCTCGTTTGAAAATGCAAACCTACTGAGAAGTTCAAATTTTGGTTGAGAATCAGCTCCATGGCTCCATCTTCTCATCTTTTCACAAATTGATACCAAATTTTACGATTATGGAAGACGTTATTATCCTAGGCACCGGCTGCGCCGGACTCACTGCAGCCATCTACACGGGTCGCGCTCAACTTAATCCACTAGTCCTTGAGGGTTCACAGCCTGGTGGCCAGCTTACGACCACCTCGGAGGTGGAGAATTTCCCTGGTTTCCCAGAGGGAATCGACGGTTTCATGATGATGGACAATCTTCGCAAGCAAGCTGCCCGTTTCGGCGCTCGCTACGAGCACGCCAAGGTCGACAAGATCGAGGTCGAGGGTGGCGTGAAAAAACTTTACGCAGGTGATAAAGTCTTCGAGGCCAAGACAGTGATCGTTGCCACAGGGGCGCGTCCACGCTTGCTAGGTATTCCCGGCGAGAGCGAAATGTATGGTGGCAAAGGCGTGACGACTTGTGCGACCTGCGATGGTGCCTTCCATCGCGACATGGACGTGGTTGTGGGCGGT
>CALBPO010000265.1 GCA_937899295.1 uncultured Opitutia bacterium | reverse complement strand
CACGCGTGGATTCTTCATCAAGTCCGCTACTAGACTTTTATCGAAGTCGCGCTTGTAGTCGAACAACCAGAGAATGTGCGCATACCAAAAGCCCTTTTTAATGGAGTAGGGATCTTTCTCTGTGTCGCAGTGGTTGTGGTGAATTCGGTGATCATGCGACCGTTTAAGCGCTGACATCTCAAACGCGAGCGCCGAACTAAGTAGCACGCACCACTCAAAAAATGGATTGGCTGAGTAGGCCTTGTGGGCATAGAGGCGGTGGTAACCGACCGTGATCGACATGCCACCTAGGATGTAGGTGACGAGGAAGAATACGACCGATGTCCAAGAAAATACATTAATAAATGCAGGTAGTAGCGCTACCAGCGCAATGTGGTAGGCGACGACGAAGGCGAACATATCCCAATTTTTGATTTTCATAAATAAATTCTAAGTCTGGTGCTGAAACACATACTTACAGGGCTTTACGCTTTGTTTATAAGTAATTGGTGCAGAATGCCTGTCGCTCTAAGAAGTGCAAGTGAGCTGCTCAAATAAATTCTTTTTCACTACATAATTAATGCTCCTAATGTCAAGGCGATTGCTACACTTCCAGCCTAATATTGCACCATATCGGATTGATAGAACTTCTGTCTTTACGCAGTTAAATAAGCCCCGATAGTCGCAATTGGCTTAATTCAATTGAAACCATGGAATAAATCTTGCCATGGAACAACAGCTGCATACAAGTCCCAGCTTCTACAATTTAATCTCAACCTGAAAAATAAAAACATAAAATAATGGCTACAAAAATCGGAATCAATGGATTCGGCCGCATCGGTCGCTTGGTCTTTCGCTCACTCGTTGAAAAGGGTCTTCTCGGCTCAGAAATCGAGGTGGTTGCAATCAACGACCTTGTTCCTGCGGAAAATCTCGCTTATCTTCTTAAATACGACACCACGCAAGGTCGCTTCAAGGGCACTGTAGAAACTAAGGGTGACGACGTCATCGTAGTGAACGGTCACGAGATCAAGACACTCGCCGTCCGTGAAGGTCCTGCGGCCCTTCCTTGGAAGGAACTCGGTGTGGATATCGTTATCGAGTCCACTGGCCTCTTCGTCCAAGACGAAAAGGCACAAGGTCACATCACTGCCGGCGCTAAAAAGGTTATTATCTCCGCGCCTGGTAAGGGTGACGGCGTGAAGACTGTAGTTATCGGCGTCAATGATGACGAGCTCACTGCGGATGACGCTTTGATTTCAAATGCATCTTGCACCACCAACTGCCTAGCTCCGATCACTAAAGTGATTCTTGAGAACTTCGGAATCGAAGAAGGTCTGATGACGACAGTGCACTCTTACACTGCGACGCAGAAGACTGTCGACGGTCCTTCTCCTAAAGACATGAAGGGTGGCCGTACAGCTGCTCTTAACATCATTCCTTCTACAACTGGTGCTGCAAAGGCGGTTGGCCTCGTGTTACCTCAAGTTCAAGGCAAGCTTACAGGCATGGCTTTCCGCGTGCCTACTCCAACTGTTTCCGCGGTAGATCTTACTGTGAAGACAGAGAAGAGCACTTCTTATGAAGACATCTGCGCAAAGATGAAGGAAGCCTCCGAAGGTTCGCTCAAAGGTATTCTTGGCTATACTGAAGATGAAGTTTGTTCCTCTGATTTTATCCACGACGAGCTCAGCTCGATCTTCGATGCAGGCAGCGGCATGGGCCTGAACGACAAGTTCTTCAAGCTAGTTTCTTGGTATGACAACGAATGGGGTTACTCCAACCGCGTCGTTGAACTCGTTCAAAAAGTCTCCAAGTTCCTCTAGTCTGGATCTCTTGGTAGCAACTGATTGATTTTCAAGCCGCCGCGGTAGGTATCCCAACGGATTCTTGATCGCGGCGGCTTTTTAATTCTTCTCGACGCTTTCCTGACTTCAACTTGTCGAAGGTAGCGACGCGAAGAAAACCTCTGAAGTTTGAGAGTGTAGTAAGATCAAGCCCCGTTTAGGGTCTCAAGCCAGCAAAATATCTCCAATCCTAATGCGTCATTATCCATTTTCCATTAAACACCATGGCCACTAAAACCATCAAAGACGTTAATCTCTCTGGTAGGCGAGTCTTCGTTCGCTGCGATTTCAATGTGCCTCTCAAAGACGGCATTATTAATGACGACTCCCGTATCGTTGCTGCGCTGCCGACGATTAAGTTACTCGTTGAGCAGGGTGCTAAAGTAATTCTCGCATCCCATCTTGGACGACCCAAGGGCGAAAAGAATGCCAAGTATACCCTAGCGCCCGTCGCTGAGGAATTGGCTAAGCAGCTCGGCCAGCCCATCACCTTCATTGAAGACTGCATTGGTGAAGAAGTTGAAGCCGAAGTGGCTAAAATGGGTGAAGGCGAAGTCCTTCTCCTAGAAAACGTGCGCTTCTACGCTGGTGAAGAAAAGAACGATCCCGAGTTTGCAGCTGCATTGGCCAAGCTCGCCGATGCTTTCGTCAACGATGCCTTCGGCACCGCGCACCGCGCCCACGCCTCAACCGCGGGCGTTGCCAAGCACCTCTCACCATGCGTCTGTGGTCTCCTGATCGAAAAGGAACTTGCTTACCTAGGTGACAAGACTGCGAACCCAGAGCGTCCGCTAACTGTGATTCTTGGTGGTGCTAAGGTCTCAGATAAGATCAAGGTCATCGATGCGCTCCTCGAAAAGGCCGACACCATCATAATTGGTGGTGCCATGGCTTATACTTTCGCATTGGCCGAAGGCCGGACTATCGGGGAATCACTTAGCGAGCCTGATTTTATTCAAACAGCCCAATCCGCTTTAGCCAAGGCTAAGGAGAAGGGTGTCAAGTTCCTCCTTCCGCTCGATAACCTCGGTGTAAAAGACCTCAACTTTGGTGCCGGCACCGTCGGCGACAGCAAGTTCTTTGAAGGCAATATCGAGGACGGCTGGGAGGGTGTCGACATTGGCCCCAAGAGCATCGAGCTTTTTAGCAACGAAGTCAAAAGTGCCAAGACCGTCCTCTGGAACGGGCCCATGGGCATTTTTGAAATCGACGCTTGCAATAAGGGAACCTTCGCAGTGGCCAAGACGATTGCCGAGTCTGAAGCCTGCTCAATTATTGGTGGTGGCGATTCCGTCAAAGCGATCAAAATGGCTGGTTACGGTGATCAAGTTACCTTCATGAGTACCGGCGGTGGCGCGTCCCTCGAATTCCTCGAAGGCAAAGAGCTCCCCGGCGTTACTGCACTTGACCAAATTTAAGCATTAGGTATCATTTATAATTCATCTTACATCTAATATTATGAGTCAATCAGCACGCAAATACCTCATCGCAGGAAACTGGAAAATGAATTTAAACTCCGAAGAGGGTGCTTCACTCGCCAAGGATGTTGTCAGCCTAGTCGGCGCACAAACAGACGTCGCCGTCTGTGTCTGTCCGACTTTTACTACTCTAGAATCCGTATCTAAAGTCGTGAGCGGATCCAACGTCCAACTTGGAGCGCAAAATATGCACTTCGAAGTCTCCGGTGCCTACACTGGTGAGATATCTGCCGAAATGCTTCGCCACTTATTCACAAACTTCGTCATCCTTGGGCACTCTGAGCGCCGTGAATACTTCGGCGAGACCGACGCCATCGTCAATAAGAAGACCCTTGCTGCTCTTGACGCGAACCTCAAGCCGATCGTTTGCATTGGCGAGACACTCGACGAGCGTGAAGCCGGTAAGGTCAACGAAGTGATTAAAACACAGCTTGAAGGCGCCCTCATCGGTGTCACCGCCGAAGCTGCTGATGCTCTCGTCGTCGCCTACGAGCCCGTTTGGGCGATCGGCACAGGCAAGACAGCAACTCCTGAGATGGCCGAAGAAGTGCACGCAGAAATCCGCTGCCTCCTCACGGGACTCATTGGGGCACAAGCTGCCGAAAAAGTCCGTATTCTCTATGGAGGCTCTATGAAGCCAGAAAACGCCGATGAATTACTCGCGCAAAAGAATATTGACGGCGGCCTCATTGGCGGTGCCGCTCTCAAAGCTAACTCTTTTGCCGCTCTCGTTGAGAGCGCGCAAAAACTGGCCAAGTAAGGTAAAATAATATCGGAATTAGGTAATTCTTCCGGACCATTTTTTATCTGGCTTCGCGCTCCCGCAAGCCTATCGAAATAGCATGAATAGCCGCATAGTAGCACGGCGTTTGATCATTTTACCATATTTAAGGCTCGACATTTCGCACCTTAATCCCCATACATCAAACGTTTATGCCGCTTCGAGCGGCTTTATTCACAGTAGACGCAGACTCATTCAATGAGAAAAAAGATCATCAGTGCACGTAAGTTCATCAAGCCTTCCTTTAGCTATTTAGTTGAAAAGAAGCGCGATGGTGGCGAATTCTCCGACGAAGAAATCCGTTTTATCGTCGACTCCATTTTAGACGAAGAAATGCCCAAATTCCAGCAAGCTGCTCTTGCTATGGCGGTCTATTTCCAAAACATGTCTGCCCAAGAGACGGCAACTTTTGCTGAAGAGATGATGCTTTCTGGCGAGGTCATTGACCTAACTAAAATCACTCGCCCTAAGATCGATAAATATTCAACTGGCGGCGTCGGCGATAAGACTACGCTGGTGCTCGCACCGCTTGCTGCTGCGTGCGGCGTTGTCATGCCGACGATGAATGGCGTGGACGAAGAGCACGTTATCAGTAATTTAGATAAACTCTCCGCGGTTCCTGGTTTCGATCCAGTCCTCGATCTAAAGGGTTTCCACGCACAGCTCAAGAAAGTCGGCTGCACTTTTATACGCAAAGATCCCGAAATTGCACCCGTTGATGCGATTCTCTACGATATGCGGATGGAAACAGGCACCATTCCCAGCCTGCCACTCATCACGGGCAGCGTGCTCAGCCGCAAGCTAGCTGAAGGGGCCGAAGGTCTTGTCATCGACGTCAAGTGGGGTAACGGTTCTTTCATCAAGGACGTTGAACAAGCTAAGCAGCTTGCGCGTTCTATCACACGCGTTGGCCGTTCTATGAAGCGCCGCTGCGTGGCACTGGTGACGGATATGAATCAACCGCTTGGCGATACCGTTGGTACGGCACTTGAAATCAAGGAAGCCATCCAGCTCCTCAAGGGTGAGGGTCCTGACGATTTACAAGAGCTTGTTCTTAAACTCGGCATGGAAATCGTGCGACTCGCAGGTGTCGCCGGATCGACGCTCTCCGCTAAACAAACCGTGCAGCGCCACTTGAAGGATGGTTCCGCTTTGCAGAAGTTTAAAGATATGATTGAGGCCCAAGGTGGCGACACATCCGTGATTGATGATCCCGAGAAGTTCCCGACTGCGAAGCATGTTCGCAAGCTTCCTGCACCTAAGCGCGGATATGTACATACGATTAATGCAGGTCTCATTGCCGAAGGCGTGGCCAAACTCGCAATTAAGAAAAATGGTAAATACGATCCTGCCGTGGGTGTGTCCGAGATCAAGAAGGTTGGCACGCAAGTAAAGCAAGGTGAGCCGCTCATGATGATTCACTATAACGACGAGGCTAAGATGGAAGAGGCGCTTGAATACCTCAAGACAGCTTACCGCCTCGCGCCCAAACGCCCGAATCCGCCGGAGCTCATCGTTGAACGCGTCGCTTAAAGCGATCACAATTTTACTCAATGCCCCGGCCGCTTAAAAGCGACGGGGCTTTTTTGATCGTGCAGCGACTGTTCTAACTAACTTGTCCTTGATTCTCGACCTCGTAAATATGCTGTATAGTGTCGCCAGTATTTGTTTTAGCAGACGTTCTCATTTTGAAAGCCCTACTCAAAGTTCTCTCACTGTCATTACTGATCGCATATCCTTGTCTTGGGTTGTCCTATCAAGGTGCACAACCATGGAAGCCGCAGAGGGTTGTCGGCTCTGCGCAACTGTCGATCTTTCAAATTGATGCAATTGTGCTGCCAGAGTCGGCATCAAAGTCTTTGGTCGATTCAGTCACCGACTTTTCCAATTTGATTCAACGGGTAAGCGGTCGATCGGTCCAAGTTCTTTCCGAGGGCCGTCCCAAAAACGCAATCTATTTTCAACTCACTGCTGATCTTAGTAAAGGCGGTGGCTTTACGATTCACCGCGAGCGCACGCGCGTCTTTATTCGTAGCGGTGAGCCTGCTGGTTGGTCAAATGCACTCTATACCATCGGGCAAGAGATGCTTGGCGCTCGTTATTATTGGGCGGGTGATCTGGGTCTAGAATTCGTCAAACCCTCACTCACTCACTTTCCAAACCGTCCATGGCGTGAAACACCTACCTTTGTGCAGCGTAAGTTCTATCCTGTAAATACAGACTTCGCTCGTCGCAATCGACTGAACCGCGTCTATTCCTTCAACCATAATTTAGCGAAGGTCTTCAGCGAGGAAGTCTTCGCAACGAAGCCCGAAGTTTTTTCTAAAGTCAACGGGCGACGCAAAGTGCCGCGGGGTAGTGGTGGCACCGACCCGCAGCCAGACTTGACTCACCCCGAGGCGATTGAGGTCGCCGCACAAGCGGCACTCAGTCATTTTGAGGATAATCCAAACAGTAAGAGCTTTTCTCTCTCGATCAATGACAACGTGCTCTTCGATACGACCGAGCGCACTGAGGCCGCCGTCTCACCCTTGCGCTATTTTCGCACTCGGCCCAACTATACTGATCTAGTTTTCGGCTTCATGAACCAAGTGGCTAAGCGTGTATTCGACGAAGAAGGTGTATTGCAAACAGCTTCCGGTGAAGATCGCTACCTCACCGCACTCTCATATTATTGGGCAGAGCCCGCTCCCACCATTACGATACATCCACGCGTCATGCCCGTGCTGACCTCCGACCGCGCGCAGTGGCATGACCCCGATTATCGGACTCAGGACAAAGCATTGATCCAAGCATGGGCTGCCTCTGGTGCAGAGCGCGTGGCGACTTGGGACTATTACTTTGGAGCTCCGCATCTCCATCCACGACAGTTTAATCAATGGATCATCGAGAGCATTCGCCATATGTCAAACGAAGGCATTGATGTTTTTTTCTCCCAGTTGCCTTCCGTCTGGGGTTTGGATGGAGCCAAAGCTTGGTTCGCAGCCGAACTGCTCTGGAATCCAGAGCAAGATGCCCATGCGCTACTCGCCGAATACTCCGATAACTTTTTCGGCCCAGCATCTGTACCTGTCCGCGCTTTTTACGAAACTGCCGACCGCCATCGGCGTGAACACGA
>CALBPO010000264.1 GCA_937899295.1 uncultured Opitutia bacterium | reverse complement strand
AAGTCTAGGAAGTCAATAACGTGCCCATGGACTAAGCGGTCGGTCATATTACCCAAAATTCCACCCGTGAGTAAACCAAACACGCATTGCATGGACTTCCTATGCAATTCTAGGGTATGGCGCACTAAGTAGATCGCAATGAGCGCAATCATCGCAAAGACTGCGAGTATTCCGCCGTAGCCAGAAAGCATGCCCCAGGCCGCTCCTTCATTCCCAATGTGTACGATGTAGAAAAAATCGCTAATTACAGCGATCGAATCAGGTGGGTAATAACTGTCCAAATCCAGATTGCAGAAAATCCACGCCTTTGTGATTTGGTCGAGAGCGAAAACTAAAAAAGCCGCCACGAAAAGTATTCGATAACGCGCGATTTTGGAAGTGATTGTAGACTGCATGATTTTAAAATATGGTATGAAACAATTTTTAGCTTGTGCCTATATTATCAAAGCTAAGCTTATTCTGGCATGTCGCGGAAGAATATACCAGTCTTGCCGACCCCTCCTATGTATTCACAGTTAAGTTTCTCAGGAATATCATTGCAGTAACTTTTAATCACTTCGCGGTCTGCTTCAAAGCGAATTTTGATCAAACCGTTCTTAAGGAGCGCTCTATCAATCTCTTTAGATGCGGTTACACTGAGGCCATTTTTGCCAATATGAAGGTGTGGTTTGAGTCGCTGGCCTATGCCGCGGAGTTCTTTTTTCTCTGCACCTGTAAGTGGATCATTTTCCATGATTGGTTTGTTAAGCATCAAGATTGTGCTAAGCAAGTAATAAGCTATAGCAGTTTAGCTAGTAGTAATTAATGAAGACAGTTGCTTTGCTAGGATAAGAGGATCACAAATGTTACTTAAATTTATTCTATCAGTGTCCTTCACCAAGCCTAGGCTTAACAACGTGGCCGTTACAAAAAAATCCACCTCACAACTCGCTATTTCTTATTGATGCAAAAACCTATTGAAGTTCTCAAGGAGTACATTCGTTTCCCCTCTGTATCGACGGATCCTGCCTATACCGAAGGCATGATAGGTGCGCGTAGGTTTGCCACTAGCTTGTTAGAGCAATTAGGATTTGCCGTCGAAGTCGTCGAGACGGATTTGCATCCTATTCTATTTGCCGATCGCATTGGTAACCCTGCTTGGCCCCATGTAGTAATATATGGTCACTATGATGTACAGCCTGCTGATCCCTTCGGTCTATGGGCAGATAATCCCTTCGACCCGACTGAGCGCGATGATCGGCTTTATGGACGAGGTGCCGCTGACAACAAGGGGCCGACGATCGTTCACATGGCTGCGCTCTCCCGAGTTTTGGCGGCGAATCCCGACCTGCCGCTCAATATTACCTACGTGATAGAAGGGGAAGAGGAAATTGGTAGTCCGAGTATGCCAAAGTTTTTCGATCAGTATGCTGAGCGTCTCTCAAAGGCTGATTTCATGCTCGTCTCTGATACGGGTAGTCCAAATAGCGAGCAGATCGTGATTACCACGGCACTACGCGGATTGGTTGACCTCGAGATTAAGTTACGGGGTGCCAAAAGTGACCTACATTCAGGTATCCATGGAGGCGCAGTTTATAATCCAAACCAAGCTTTAATGGAGATCTGCGCTTCTTTGCATAATCTTGATGGTAGCGTTAACGTGCCTGGCTTCTACGACGATGTCTTACCCGTTCTTACATGGGAGCGCGAGGAATTAAAGCGTTATCCAGAGACGGTTGATAGCTACCGCGAATTACTCGACGTGCCCGCATTTTATCCTGCTTACGGGCTCAATCCGCTCGAAGCTGTTAGATTTGGACCCACTTTAGAGTTTAATGGTATCGGTGGTGGCTACCAAGGTGAGGGATCTAAGACCGTCATCCCTAGTGAGGCATTTGCCAAGATTACTTGCCGCCTTGTTGCTAATCAAGATCCTATCAAAATCCAAGCAAAGATCATCGATACAATTAAAGAGCGTTGTCCCGAAGGGGTCACTCTGACTGTGCGCGAAGGGGGTATCGCTGAGGCCTATCTCGTCGTGCCACCCGATCGTTCGAACACACCAGATGATCAGCCTGCTTCGCTTGCCCGAGCTTTTAAGGCCGCAGATTCTGCGATCGGTTCACAGTTTGGAAAACCCCCGATCTATCTACGTGAAGGAGGTAGTATTCCTGTGATCGCTGATTTTAAAAAGCGTGCTGGCCTTGATGCGTTGATGATCGGGCTTTTTACGCCCATCGATAATCTCCATGCACCTGACGAGAGCTTCAGTTTGCCGCTGATGGAAAATGCGATCTCGGCTTTCGAGGAGATCATCCAAGAAATCGCCACTGGAAAATAAATTCTTTGCCAAAACTGTAACTGTTGGATCAATCAACAATAGCTAGTCACAATTTTTTGTGTAAATCATTAATTGTCGTCAATTACCCATTTACATTGTTTGTACAGGCTTAATGAAATCGCTGGAATCATCCCAACCCATTGGCCTTTATTGTCACGTGCCTTTCTGCGCTTCGACCTGTGACTTTTGCGCTTTTTACCAAGAGAAGCCACGCCGTTACGACCTAGATCTTTACCTCCAAGCGATGGATCTGGAATTTGCCCAGTTGCCTCGAAATCGGGTCGTCGATACCGTATTTTGGGGTGGGGGGACTCCAGGCTTACTTTGTGCCAAGGATTTAGGTAGGCTCGGACGTTCGCTCTTAAAAAATCTATCGAAGCCACCTGTAGAATGGACAGTCGAAATGGCACCCTCGACCGTCAAAAGCGACAAGCTGAAAGTCCTCCGCGAACTAGGGGTGACCCGGATCTCGATGGGCGTGCAGAGTTTTAATCCTAAGCTGTTGGAATCGCTTGGGCGCTTGCATAGTCCAAAGCAAGTTTACACCGCTTGGGAGCGTGTGGAGGCTGCAGGCTTCCCGCAGACCAATCTTGACCTGATGTTCGCCATACCTGGGCAGAGCATCGAGCAATGGGAGGCCGACATCCGCGAAGCTACGCGTCTTGGGCCCTCGCACCTATCCACGTATTGCCTAACTTTCGAGGAGGATACGGCACTCTATGTCAAACTCTCGGAGGGCAAGGTATCCATCGATGAGGAAAAAGAGCTGCGTTTCTATGAGCGCGGCTGGGAGCTGCTCGCCGAGTTGGGTTATACGCAATACGAGATTTCTAATTTTGCTAAGTCGGATGCTGAGTGTCACCACAATATGAATACCTGGCGTATGCACGAGTGGATCGGGTGTGGCCCCTCAGCTGCTAGTCAGTACAATGGCGAGCGCTATCAACGGCCAGCAAACCTCGAAGAGTGGTGTCTTGGTATGGAGTCTGCAACATCGCCGAAAACTGAGCGTATTGCTTTGGACGACAATCTCTTGCTCGCGGATGCGGTAATCTTCGGCTTGCGCATGAACCGCGGGGTTGATTTAAAGTCACTCAGTTCACAATTTGCTCATGCCACTAATCGTATCGATCTGGAAACGAAATTAAAGTTTTTTGAGAAACGAGCTCTCTTGAAATCAAAAAACACCCATTATGCTTTAACGCATCAAGGCCGTCTTCTTTGCGACTCGATGGGAAGTGATTTGCTAGATGTCTAGTCCAGAGGATATTTTTTGTGAATCTACGCTGGGACTGTATGCGCATCTGCCTTCGGGCGCGTCA
>CALBPO010000263.1 GCA_937899295.1 uncultured Opitutia bacterium | reverse complement strand
TGGTCACATTGAACTCGCATTATGTGCTGGTTGAAAATATCCCGTGGTATCAACCACATGTTATGCAAGGTGCGTTTGCTAAACCTGGGCATTGGGCGGTAGAAGTCGCTGAGGCAGGAGACTATGAAATATCGCTGCGTCGCTGGCCAGTTGAAGCCGATGCCGCTATCAATTCTGGAAAATATGGTAAAGCTTTTAACTTCACTGAAGCTCGACTACGCGTTGCCGACATTGATACACGCATGCCGATTCCTGAAGGTGCGAAGGAAGTGACCTTCAAAGTGAAACTCGCGGCGGGTATCACTACCTTGGCACCACTATTCATTAGTGATGAGATCGAGACCGCTCCCTTTTATGCCTATGTTGCTCGTTCGCCGAAGCTGGCTTGGAACACCGCCCAGGCAATGGGTATTCCGCTTTATGATCCTACCCACGGGGCTGTGCCACCGCAGATGAAAGATCAAGACCGAGTGAACTACAACCGGCAGAAGAAAAAGAACTAGTCGTGCCGCGGTTCGTTTTGCCTAATGATATTACTTTTTCTTGGACGTAGATTGTCCCTTTAAGAATGCATCGGATTTATCTGCCCACTCTACGTTGCGGTCAAAGGCCGTGCGGTAGCTTTGGTATTCATTATAGCTCACCGCTTCTTTAGTCCAATTCGCTAGTTGTTCATCATAGTGTTGACGCATCTGCTTCATGGCGGCGGCATATTCGGGATTATCCGCTTGGTTCACGAGTTCGTGAGGATCTTTACTGAGATGGTAAAGTTCATCGCTGGCTTCGAAGCCTTCGGCGGCATAGGGCCAATGGATGTATTTCATTTCCTTCGTGGCGACGGCGAGAGCGTGGGTGGCGGGGTGTCCCCAGACGTTTATTAAGGCGATCGTTTCATGGATATCGGCCGTTGGGTTTTCGTAGAGTGGCATCAGATCGGTGCCATCCATATTCCCAGGCACGTGTAATCCTGCAAGGCTCAGTATAGTGGGTGCGAAGTCGATGTTGGCAGTAAGCGCATCGGAGCGTAGTTGCTTGCCCGAGTTTCTATGGCGGGGATCGTAAATAATCAGCGGTACCTTGGTTGATTCCTCATAAGGTAAAACTTTGGAGCCGTAACCGTGGGAGCCGCAGAAGAAGCCGTTATCAGAAGTGTAGATGATCACGGTGTTGTCGGCTATGCCTTGCGCATTAAGTGCTTCGAGGATCATGCCGACGGCGACATCGATGGCATAAATTTGTTGATGGTAAATCGCCATAACTTCGTCGTATCTATCGGCGTAGCCCCAGCTCTCGAAGCGTTCGTATTGGCGGTCTTGTTGGCTCTGCTTTGAGAAGTGTTTACCGTTTTCGCGTCCATAGTTGGCAGGCTTGATGAAGGTCTTATCAGCGTAGATAGCGTCAAATTGTGGATCGGGTGTGGCTGGTTTGTGTGGTGCTTTGAAACTGATAGATAGGCAGAAGGGTTGCTCAGTTTGCGCGGCTTGGGCGATAAATTCGCTGCCAAAGGCTCCATAGGAGAGAGTGGAGTGTGGGTATTCTTCTGCATATTCCCTCATTGAGACATTGCCCATAGTCTTGTATCTGGTTTGGCCTTCGCCGCCTCCCCATAGATCAAAGTCGTGTTCGGGCATCGGTAAGCGTTTGCCATTAGGGCCATCAATAATGTCGAAGCCAAACTTACCGGCAAAAGCAGTCAGGTAACCCGCTTCACGGAGTAATACGGGGTAGGACATTAGCCATTTGTCCTGTGTTAGGTCGCCATGTTGAAAGTTGCAGCCAGTTTTATATTCATACATGCCCGTCATTACGCTTGCACGTGAAGCCATGCAGATTGCGGTGCTTACATAGTGATTATCAAAGGTGATGCCGTCGCCCGATAGGCGGTCGAGGTTCGGCGTCTGCACATCGGTATTACCGTAGCATCTCATAGTATAGCTACTCTGGTCGTCAGACATCAGGTAGATTATGTTTGGCTGTTTCGCTTGCGCAATAAGCGCTGAAAGTATAGCCAATAGAGGCGCAAGGTTGAGTAGGGTGAAGGGCTGCATGTTAGGTTCTATTGTTATTTGCGATCATCATGCCCGATCTTAAGCTTAATGTCGCAGTCATCTAATTTGGCCATAATTTTAGGTAAGATTACTAAATAAGGCAACCCAGATAGAAGTGATTAATTATGTAGTATCGATCGTATGCTTGCATTTAGTGTTGTTAAGTTGATATCTGTTTCTGACTCTCTGCCTACGGTGAAAATGAAGCGTGTGGACGCCTGAAATGTTGGCTCGATCAAATAAACTTATAAAAAAATATAATACTTATTTGTATGAAATCACAAATGGATTTGACCTGCATGGTGCTGCTAATGTCGCTTGTTAGTGGCTGCGCAATTACGCACAAGGAGACGCCAATATTTCCTGCTGTCACGCCGGCAATAAAACCGGACTACCCTCTTAGTCCAGCGATTCAGCGTTTGTATGATCCTTGGAACCCCTACGAGGATCGATCCAATGAGTTGTATACGAATTTTAAATACACGCCACTAAAAGGACTAGAACTGAGGCCAGAGATCTCACGTCGTGATCCATCCAAGATTCTTAAAATCGATGGCATTTACCACGTTTGGTATACTTACCGTAACAGCCAAGCCTTACCGGCAGGACCTAAGGCTGCGACTGGCATTATTCCATCTTACGACTGGGATTTAAGCGAACTGATGCACGCCACTAGCAAGGATGGTGTGACCTGGAAAGAGCAGGGGATCGCAGTCCAGCGCCTACCAAAACCTCAGTATGGTTGGCGCTCGGTGACGACCACCGATATTCTTATTTGGAAGGGCAAATTCTACCTCTACTATCAAGGCTTTAATGAGATTCCTGGTCTACGCGGTGATCGTGCCGCGGTGACCGTTGCTTCGGCGGATTCGCCCTATGGTCCATGGACGCCACATGGCGAAGTGGTCGTTGATTTCGGTGACAAAGGCGACTGGGATTCGAATGCGATTCATGACCCGAACCCGATCATTTTCAACGGTAAGATTCATCTCTACTACAAGGGCTCGCCTCAACGGGGTGGACGTGATGATACAATTATTCGCGCACAAGGGGTAGCGATTGCTGAGCACCCACTAGGCCCATTTATAAAGTCACCTTTGAATCCAGTGATCAATTCAGGTCACGAAACCTGCATGTTTCCTTTTAAAGACGGGGTCGCTGCGATTGTCAGTCTAGATGGTCCAGAAAAGAATACGGTGCAATATGCTCCTGATGGAGTGAATTTCGAAGTCGCTTCAATGATCCAGGTGCCACCGGTTGCGCCGGGACCCTTTGTGCCTGATGCATTTGCGGATAATGGTGATGGTCGAGGAATCAGTTGGGGCCTTTGCCACATAATGGATAAGGAGAGCGGAGCCAATAATTCGATCCTTGCTCGTTTTGATTGCGATCTCTCGCTTGATATAAATCGCGACTTCTTTAAGCGCAACAATCTACGTTTTAATGATGAAACTTATTTCCAGAAAAGCACCCATTACAATGGGTATTTAAAGAAGCTCGTAGAACGTCAGGATAAAAAGAGTAAGGCGCACTTATGAATGCATTAATTACTATTTGTATCACACTATTTGCAGCTGCATACTTAGCATCTGCCGAACGCAAACCGTTTCCGGCAGTCACGCCTTTGGAGAAACCGGACTACCCGATAAGCGCGGCTATGGCACGTCTATACGATGAGTGGAACCCCCATGAGGATCGTGGTAACGAGTTATATTCAAATTTTAAATATTCACGACTCAATGGCTTTGCCCAAGAGGAGAATGTCTCTCGCCGCGATCCGACCAAGGTGATCAAGGTCGATGGTATTTATCATGTTTGGTATACTAGCCGTCGCACTACGCATTCGCCAGTTGGTTTGAAGAATGCGACAGATACGATTCCTGCCACCGATTGGGACTTATCTGATCTATGGCATGCAAGCAGTACCGATGGTTTTACTTGGGTCGAGGATACAGAACCTGCTGTCACGCGTCCGCCTAAACCGGAGCAAGGTTTTCGGTCGATTTGTACACCTGGAATTCTGGTCTGGGAGGGTAAATATTACCTCTATTTTCAGGCTTATAGCCCGATGGTTGGCGGTCAGGCTTATTGTCCGGTACGCGTGGCCTATGCTGACTCACCCAATGGTCCTTGGACGCATCACCCAGACTCAGTCATTTTACCGGGACCGAAAGGTTCTTGGAATAATATCAAGATCAACGATCCGTGTCCGGTGGTATTCAACGATGAGATCCTGATTTATTATAAGGGCGCACCGATTGAGCGAGGCCACGAGATGGTCCTACGTATGCAGGGGATATCAAAATCGAAAGATCCGCTTGGTCCCTTTATTCCTTCACCGATTAATCCGGTGATTAATGGGGGTCATGAGACCTGTATGTTCCCCTTCAATGGCGGTGTCGCCGCACTAGTAGCTCTCGATGGTCCAGAAAAGAATACGATGCAGTGGTCACCGGACGGCGAAAATTTTACGGTTGCTTCAATGATCCAGATTCCGCCGGTCGCACCGGGGCCGTATTGCCCTGATGCATTTGCGCGTGGCAAAACCGATGGGCGTGGCATTACTTGGAGCCTTTGCCATATTAACCCTGATGGTGGCGGCTCGGTAAGCGAGTCGATTCTCGCACGCTTTGACTGTGACCTGTCGCTCGATGTCGATCGTCAGGTGTTTAAACGCAACAATCTACGCTTCAATGCACAAACCTATTTTCAGAAGGGAATTGGACTGCCAAAAGGCTGGCTGAATCGTATTTTAAGAGAACAGGCAGATATAGACAAAGAGACTATTATATATTAAGCCCATTCCCCATAATATGACAAAAGCATTACTCTATTTTTTAGGCATTTTTGCCACGTCTGTGACACTGGTGCAAGCAAACGGGGAAGTATATAGAGAGGATTGGGACTCTCTAGCAGCTCACAATGAATCACCTGAGTGGTTCAAAAATGCCAAATTTGGCATCTATTTTCACTGGGGGCCTTATTCGGTGCCAGCCTATGGAAACGAGCACTATCCACGCACCATGTATGGTCACTTGAGCGGCAAGAAGCCAGTCATGAACCAGCAAAAGCGCAATTACAACTTGGGCGTTGGATTTCAGACTTTTCGCGAACATGAGTTTCACAAGGCCAAGTTTGGTGAGCCGAAGGATTTTGAGTATCATGACTTAGTGCCTTTGTTTGAGGCGAAGGATTTTGATGCAGAGCGCTGGGCAAATTTATTTTATCTGGCGGGAGCCAAGTTTGCTGGGCCCGTTGCCGAGCATCACGATGGTTACTCGATGTGGGATTCGGAGCACACGCCTTGGAACTCTGCCGATACGGGGCCAAAGCGCGACATCGTCGGTGAAATGGAAAAAGCCATTCGCAAACATGACATGAAATTTGTTACCACTTTCCACCATGCACGTGTCGGGCGCTCTCCTGATGGCAGCGAACTCAGGCAGATGCGTGAGTGGTATTACTATGGCCGCAGTCAATACTATCAACGCGAAGATCCCGACCATGTTGATTC
>CALBPO010000262.1 GCA_937899295.1 uncultured Opitutia bacterium | reverse complement strand
CGGCCGCGAGCGGCACGCGTTCGTTCATTTGGTCTTCGCCGCTTAGCTGGCCGTCCGCATCCTTGCCGATGGCAGTGTATTCTTGCACGCTTTGCAGCTTGTCGCCCTCGAGCGAACAAATGCCCCGATTGACCATGCCGTGAGGGGAGAGGGTGTTGCGCAAGGTATATCCGACCATGCAGGCACTGAGTTCCCTCCCAGTCTCCGGGCTCGGATCGGAAGAATGAACTCCACTTGCCTGAAGTTGCTCGGCCATCTGAGCGTAAGCTTCACGCCCGTAGAAATCGTCTGCGTTGATCACTGCAAATGGCTCAGTAATGCTATTGCGTGCGGCACGCACAGCGTGTGCCGTCCCCCAGGGCTTCGTGCGACCTTCGGGGGGTGTGTGATCCCCGGGCAGATCGTGTAGGTCTTGAAAGGCATAGCTTAGCTCGATTTTTCCTGCGTGTTTGTCACCGATTTGCCTGCGAAAGTCTTCTTCAAAATCTTTGCGAATGACGAAGACGACCTTAGCAAAACCGGCACGGCAGGCGTCTTCCACCGCATAGTCGATCATGGTTTCGCCAGATGGCCCCATGGCATCCAGTTGTTTAAGCCCGCCGTAGCGAGATCCCATGCCTGCAGCGAGTAGGAGGAGAGTGGGTTGCATGCCTAAGTTGATAGCTGTGTATTCTTTGGCTGACAATCTGTAAGTCTCTCTAAATTGCAGGAGATTGCTTTCGCAGTTGAATCGAAGGGACTTATCGTTCTTCTTGCAGTGATCCAATGAAGAAGACTTTCGATGCCAGCAGTCGTGCGCTCCCGCACATCCAAGACTTGCACGCCTACGTGCCGGGCGAACAACCGCAGGGTGATGCTTGGGTCAAACTGAATACCAACGAAAACCCTTATCCACCCTCGCCCAAGGTGACCGAGGCAGTGGCCCTTGAAGTTGAGAACTTACGCAAATACCCCGAACCGACTAGCGTGAAACTGCGTGAGTTAATCGGCGCGCGTTATGGTCTGGAGCAGAGCAATGTCATTATCGGTAACGGCTCCGATAATATTCTCGACCTGATCACGCGCTGTTTTGTGTCTGATCCGGGCGCAGGACACACGGTGCCCAGTTATTCCCTCTACCCAGTGGTAGCGGGCATGTCGGGGCAGGGCCTAATCGACGTCAACTTCGACCGCTCCATACGGCTCGACGTCGAGGCACTGGCCGCGACGCAGGCAAAAGTCTTTTTCCTGACCAATCCAAACGCACCGACGGGCGTCGCCTTTCCGCTAGAGCAGATTGAAGCGGCCTTGGAGGCGATCGACGGCCTGCTTGTGGTCGATGAGGCTTATGTCGATTTCGGCGCCGATTCGGCGGTCTCTTTGCTCAAGGATTACGAAAACCTGATCGTCGTGCGCACATTTTCTAAGTCCTACAGCCTTGCGGGTATGCGAGTAGGCTTTGCTATGGCGGCTGCGCCCATCATCCGCATGCTAGACCGTGTGCGAGACGCCTACAACCTCGACCGTGTCGCTCAAGTCGCAGCGCAGGCCGCATTTGAAGATGTCGAGCACTTTGAAGCACAGCGCCA
>CALBPO010000261.1 GCA_937899295.1 uncultured Opitutia bacterium | reverse complement strand
CAATCCAGCAGGTGCGTTCAGTACGACAAACTTGGCAAATAGTTTAGAGAACGCCCCCTGCCACGATTTGGCGCATTCCCTCACTTCGCGACTGCGTAGCAAATTACGTCCCTGAACGGTGTGCCATACCCCGACGCGATTGGAGTAGCGCCCCGTCATCCAAGCAGCGCGCGTTGGCGCGCAAGTTGGATCCACATGGAAGTTGTCGAGTTGCAAACCCTGCCCACGCAGCTTATCGATATTCGGAGTTTGAATGACGCTGTTGCCATTACAACCGAGATCACCGTAGCCCTGATCGTCCGTCATCACCACAATAACATTGGGTCGTTGCGTGGCCCCGTCCACCAGACTGATTAAAACAAATAAGTTGAGTAGAATAAGCTTGAATCGATTCATTGTGGCAGAGTTTAGGTGGTTTTTCCACAGAGTGAATACACAAAACTCGATAATCTGGGTATTAATTGTAAATTGCGTTGTATAGGTCCCATACTTGCTGCCTCATTGTCCCTGCAGATACGCCTGACATCCTATTGGTTTAAAATATCCATCAAATGGACTGAAATCAATATTTCCACATCGCGTAAAATAAGTTAATGTAAATTCATGTATTCCCCAAAAGCACTCCCCCTCGCCTTACTCCTAGCCCTCTCAAACGTTGGTTGCAATGCAGTTTCAGGTAGCAATGACGTAAAATACGAAGCCACTATAGAGTCGCTCCAGCAGTATGATTGTCCCGATTGGTTTCGAGATGCTAAATTTGGCATCTACCTCCACTGGGGTGCCTACTCAGTAGCCGAACAGGGCGAGTGGTATGCACGCAGGCTATACGACGAGAACAGACCAGAGTATAAGCACCACGTCGAGACTTACGGGCACCCATCTGAGTTTGGCTATAAAGACTTCATCCCGATGTGGACCGCTGAGAATTTTGATCCCGATGCCCTACTCGCACTATTCAAAGAAGCCGGTGCTAAATACTTTACGCCTTGTGCGGTCCACCACGACAATTTCGATCTGTGGGATTCAAAATATCAAGAATGGAACTCAGTGAACATGGGACCGAAGAAGGATCTCATCGGTATGTGGAAAGAAGCCACACATAAAGTTGGCCTAAGATTTGGTGTCACCACTCACCTGTCTCGCTCTTACAGTTGGCTCAACACCGCTAATCAATCGGACAGCAAAGGCCCCATGGCTGGGGTGCCTTATGATGGCGCAGCTGGCGAAGGCAAAGGTCTCTACCCAAGCAATGACGGACAAAGCACACATCCGCGCGCTCCGTTTGATCCACCTAAAGTGTGGCGCGACAACTGGGTCAAGCGTGTGCAGCAACTCGTCGAGGACTACGAACCGGACCATCTTTACTTCGACTGTGCGGTGCCATTTCGCGGTAGCGACGAGGGTCAAGCAGGTATGGATGTGATCGCCCACTTTTACAACAATCGCCCCGAAGGTGTGATGTGCATTAAAGAGCGCCCATGGCAGGGTCTGTATGCCGACGGCATCACAACACTCGACTTCGAGCGTGGTAAAGCAGCGAGCATTCTTGAAGAGCCATGGCAAACCGATGACTCCATCGGCTCATGGGGCTATAATCCAAGCAAGCCTTACATGACTCCAGACCTTGTAGTCGATAAGCTCATCGACATCGTTTCTAAAAACGGAAACATGTTGCTCAACATTCCTATCAAAGCAGACGGGACACTAGATGCGGAAGCGACAACTCTGCTGCAAGACGTCGGCAAGTGGTTTACGGTCAATGGTGAAGCGATCTACGGCACACGTCCATGGTACATGTATGGCGAAGGAAGAAACGAGATCGGCCACCACGACCTTGAGTCCAAAATGACAGCTAAGGACTTCCGTTACACCACCAAGGGCGATGTGCTCTACGCACTAGTGCTCGATTGGCCCAGATATGGTAGGAATCCAGTAGTCTTTCCAAATATAGTCAAAATGAACACGCGCATTTCTGAAGTCGCTTCAGTTCAGCTCCTCGGACATGATGGTGAACTTAGGTGGGAAAACCACGGAGACGGTCTGCATGTCACCTTTCCTAAGGAAAAACCATGCGACTATGCATACGCTTTAAAGATCACTTTTAAGAAATAACACCCTCACTTATCTTCACCACTCGGGGAGCGCCAAAAGCGACTCCCCGAGTTATATTTACCCCAAAGTCCAACAACATATAACTATGAGCCACACTGAAAAACCAGCAATTATACCACGCAAATACTTATTCTCCTTCATTCTGGTTACTACCCTATTTTCTCTGTGGGGATTTGCCAATGATGTCACTAATCCCCTAGTTGCTGTCTTTAAAGATGTATTTGTGATCAATAATGCGCAAAGCACTTGGGTTCAGATGGCATTCTACGGTGGCTACGCAACGATGGCGTTACCAGCGGCTATCTTCATCCGTCGCTTTACTTATAAGTCTGGGATTATTGTCGGGCTAGCGCTCTACTCTATTGGTGCATTACTTTCAATCCCTGC
>CALBPO010000260.1 GCA_937899295.1 uncultured Opitutia bacterium | reverse complement strand
GCGGGCGTAGTCACCGCCTCGGCGGGCAACCACGCGCAAGGTGTGGCGCTCGCTGCGCGTAAACTCGGCACGCGAGCGATTATTTACATGCCGCTCTCCACTCCACGGATGAAGCAGCTCGCGGTCAAACGCCATGGTGGCGAATCCGTTGAAATCCGCCTTTATGGGGACAGCTACGACAGCTCAAGCGCCGCCGCACATGATTGCGCAGCCAAAGACGATCTCATTTATATCCATGCCTATGACGACCTCACGGTGATGGCTGGCCAAGGCACCCTTGCTGACGAAATCGTGATGTCAGGTAAAGGCCCCTTCGATGTGGCCTATCTGCAAGTCGGCGGCGGAGGCATGGCGGCCGCGGCAGCAACTTGGTTGAAAACCAATTTCCCCGATATTCACATCATCGGCGTCGAAGGCGTCGACCAAGCCTCGATGGCTGCTGCAGTCAAAGCAGGCGCCCCCGTTGCTCTAGATCACGTCGACGTCTTCTGCGATGGCACAGCGGTGCGTAAAGTCGGTACACTTACCCACCAAATCTGCGCCGACCTAGTCGATGAGTGGATGACGGTAACGAATGACGAAGTCTCCGCCGGGATTCAATTCCTTTGGGAACAACTGCGCTGCATTCCGGAACCCTCAGGCGCTATGGGAGTAGCCGCGATTTTGAAACAAGGTAAAGCGCTCGAAGGCAAGCGAGTGCTCAGTATACTTTGCGGTGCAAATATGGACTTCGAACAATTAGCTACCATCGCTCTGCGCTCTGCAGTGGGGGCAGCTCGTCGACGTTTCTTAAAAATTCAGATTCCCGAAAAAGCAGGCGCAATGTACTCCCTGCTCAAATCGATGCCAGACACAGTGAGCATTGCCGACTTCCAATACGGCAAAACCGATGCTGCAATGGCTGCACCCGTCATCGGCTTTGATGTCTCACCGTTGGAGTTCAAAGTGCTCACGCAGTCACTCGTCGATGGCGCTTACAACTATGAGGAGGTCACTTCAGAAACCGACGTGCGTTTTCGCTTGATTCACTATCAGTCAAATCTGTTGAGGTATCCGATATTCATCACCCTTGAATTTCACGAACGCCCAGGCGCGCTGGCGGAGTTCCTTAAAACAGCCAGCCCCCATTCAAATCTCTGCTATTTTAACTACGTCTACTCGGGCGAGCGCGTCGGGCGAGCACTACTGGGCTTTGAGTTTGAAGACGCTGAAGGCAACAAACGCTTCGACCAGGTGCTAAAATCTGCCGAGCACGCCTATCGCGCATACGAACGAGTTTCTAAAAATTCGATCAAACGGATACTAGGCTGAAGATTTAAGATTCTACGATAATACACATTGCGTCGGACTAGCGCTACCCTGACAGAACGCGATACCCTCACCCTGAAAAAGAAT
>CALBPO010000259.1 GCA_937899295.1 uncultured Opitutia bacterium | reverse complement strand
TGTAGAGCTCGATGCGGTTGGTAATTTGAAGAAGACCTTCAGCGTCGTGGATAGCATCTAGTATAGAAGGATCGTAAATAAGCGTTTGCACCTTATCTGGCGGACTTTGCCAGCCTTTACGCTGCGGTAGATGGTAAATTAAGTTTTCCCAATCGTTGAGTGCGCCATCGTCAATCACCTCAGTTGCGCCGACATGACCACCTTTGATGTAGAGGGCATTCCATGCGCCTTTTTTCCAGTCGGATATGATGAGTGCATCTTTTAGATCTGGCGTGGCATAAAGGAGCGCGTGCGCCGACAGCTGGAGGCTGTTGTATTTATAATATTGAGCCAATTTAGGATAAAGTCGTGCCCAGGTCTCGATCGCCATAGCACATAAGCCTAAGCCGAGTACGGAACCCGGACCCATGCAGTAGATGTAGCTGCCGATTTCCGTCAATGACAGGCCTGATTCAGTCAATACCGCTTCGATAACTGGAAAAAGCTCTTCAAGGGGGCTACCGTCACGTTCTGCTTTAGCTAGCCAACGGTTTTCAGCATCTAATAAACCAGCAAATACTGCAATTCCAGAGCCGTCGATAACTAGAGAAGCTTTATTAGATGGAAGCATGTTATCTATACGTGAACTTGTTGCATTAACAAAAATTATAATCAGGCATCTGTGGGGCGAAGCAAGCCGTAAGGGTAGTCAAAGGTAAGAGTCTTGCATATTGCCTAGGATTAAATTTTTTTCTCTTTGGTGAGAATTACCAAAAAAGAAATCGAATTGATTACTAGTGTGAAGTGCGCTCAGCCGCACGGGCTTTTAGGTATGCACCCTCATAAAAAGGGCAAAAAGAGTTGCCTGATCGTCCGCGCCTATTTAGACGATGCGCAGTGTTGTCATCTGGTTGACGTAGTCAATGACAGTAAGCCCTATGAGTTGAAGCGCCTGACCAAGGACGGTCTCTTTGAGGGCGTAATTGAAGATCGGGATGAGGTTTTTCATTACCGTCTACGAATCGAGCGATTCAACGGTGAGATTCGCCAGTTTTCTGACCCTTACAGTTTTCTGCCCACACTTTCTGAGGACGATGTCTATCTCTTCAGCGAGGGAAGTGACCACCTTGTTCATCACAAAATGGGATCGCAGATACGAACTATCGATGGTGTAATAGGCGTCTCTTTCGCAATTTGGGCGCCTAATGCTGAGCGAGTTTCTGTGGTCGGCGATTTCAACCATTGGGATGGCCGCTATCATACGATGCGTAGCCTCGGTGCATCTGGTATTTGGGAACTGTTCATTCCCGGTCTCGAATATGGGATGAAGTATAAGTATGAGATAGGTGCACACCAAGCCTCCCCACTATTAAAGACCGATCCTTATGGTACTTGTTTTGAGGCGCCTCCCCATAATGCCTCGATTATCTGTGATACAGGAAGCTATCAGTGGAACGATGCCGAATGGGTGCAGGGTCGTTTGAGCACTAACTGGAGTGATCAGCCGATTTCTATCTACGAGATGCACCTTGGTTCATGGAAGTCAGTTGTCGAAGATGCTGCTCGCCCTCTCAGTTATAGCGAGTTAGCCATTGCGCTGATCGATTATCTCAAAGACATGCACTACACTCACGTAGAGTTCATGCCGCTGTCCGAGCATCCCTTTGATGGCTCTTGGGGTTATCAAGTGACAGGGTTCTTCGCGCCGACTTATCGTTTCGGGAAGCCTGAGGACTTTATGTTCCTTGTCGATACGCTCCACCAAAACGGGATTGGCGTGATTATGGACTGGGTTCCTGCTCACTTTCCGACCGATGCTTTTGCGCTCGCTAAGTTTGACGGTACGGCGCTCTACGAGCACGCTGATCCACGTCAAGGCTTCCACCAAGATTGGGGCACTTTGATTTTCAACTATGGACGTAACGAAGTCCGGGGTTTCCTTATATCAAGTGCGCTTGCCTGGTGCGAACGCTATCACATTGATGGCCTCCGTGTGGATGCGGTAGCCTCGATGCTCTACCTCGATTATTCACGCGGAGACGGAGAGTGGGTGCCGAATCAATACGGTGGGCGTGAAAACCTTGAAGCAATCGATTTTCTCCGCCAGACGAACGACGTTGTTCATAAATACTACCCTGGCACATTGATGATTGCTGAAGAGTCTACCTCTTTCCCTGGTGTCACGAAACCAACTTCCGAAGGAGGTCTTGGTTTCGACCTTAAGTGGAACATGGGTTGGATGAATGATACGCTCGAATATTTCAAGAAGGACCCCATCCACCGAAAGTATGAGCATCATCAACTCTCTTTTGGAATGCTTTATCAATATTCAGAGAATTTCACGCAAGTCTTCTCGCATGACGAGGTGGTGCACGGTAAACAGTCGATGCTGCTCAAAATGCCCGGCGAGCCGATCTCAAATAAGGCACACCAGTTGCGATTGCTTTATGGGCTAATGTGGATTTGGCCTGGCAAGAAGACCCTTTTCATGGGTTGCGACTTTGGCCAATCAGCTGAATGGAATTATAACAAGAGCCTCGACTGGCATTTACTGGAGTATCCCGAACATAAGGGCATCCAGATGGTCGTGCGTGATTTGAACAAGCTTTACCAAGAGATACCTAGCTTAGCAATCGGTGATAACAAGCCCGAGGGCTTTGAGTGGATTAATTGCAACGATGCAGAAAACAGTATATTAACATTCTTACGCAATGGAAGCGTGCCAACAGAAGATGTGGCGGCAGTGGGAAATATGACCCCTGTGCTACGCGAGGGCTTCCGTGTTGGTGTACCACACGCAGGCTTTTGGAAGGAAATCCTAAATACAGACGCTAAAGAATACGGTGGCCTTGGCTTTGGTAGTAATGGCAGTGTGGAAGCAGAGCCGATCGAGTGGGATGGTCGTCCATACTCGATTGTAGTTCAGGTGCCACCGCAGTCGATGAGTGTGTTCTTCACTGGGTTTCTTATCCAATCCCCTGCCAGCAGTTGCACGTTTTCACCGGAGTAGTCCGACACTCCTGTGTCT
>CALBPO010000258.1 GCA_937899295.1 uncultured Opitutia bacterium | reverse complement strand
CCGCATGAAGTCGCCAGAGGTGCCATCAACTGTGGGATCAGTCGCGGAGCCTGCACCCGCTCCGCCCCAAGATCCATCAGACGGGGAGAGCGTATTAAAGCGAATGCCACTAATGCTAGTTAAGCCTGATCCACTCGTAATTGTCTTATAGGCGCCGCCGTCTCCGTCATTTGCAGAGGCCGTCCATGCCCCGCTGTCGAGATTTCCGGTAATTCGCAGGAAGCCGCCATTCACCTCACGTCGGTATACAGGGGTATCAAAATCACCGCCATAGGCACTGCCATTCGCCAGCCCCGAGACATTGGCACGGAAGCCAGTAGCTGCGTAAGTCTCAAAGCGTACATTGACGGTGCCGTTACCCACGAGCGAAAACTGAATACCTTTACCTGCTGCCGAGCTGGCGCTGTCCCAATTCCGGCGAAGGTCCCATTCGGCAATATCGACGATGAACTCAAAATCGCCAGAAGTAATGGCAGAGTTAAGGCTATATAAGCGGTAGACTGTGTTAGTGCCGTTAGCCGATGCGTTATCGTCTACACCAGGAGACTTGAACTCTTGGGTGTAACCTACATTGAGCGCGCCAGCTTGCACTTTAACCTGCCCGTAGTTCCAAGAGCCAGTATCACTCCCCTCATTGGATTGCGTATTAAGTTGCGTTCCGTCGGCACCATTAAATTCGTAGTCCACGAATACCCCGTTGCTCACCGTGCCATTACTGGTGACCAATGCGGAGTTATCGCCCGCTAATGAATCCGATGTATTGAGTGTGGCCCCTGCCGAGCCAGTTGCTGCCCAATTACTCAGGTCACTTTCGAAGCTACCGTTCGCTACCAGATTTTCTGTATTAGCTAAACCGAGTGATCTGAAAAGTCGTTGTTTCATCACAGCTTTCTCGGGGGCATAAGCCGGATTGCCAGCCTCATTGGTCCATTCGTTCGGATCTAAGGAATGGTCGTAGAGTTCTTCCGATCCGTCGCTGTAGCGGATATAGCGATAATTCTCAGAGCGGGCCGCGTGGTGATTGAGCGCCCACGGACTCTTTGTGTCCTCTGGCCAGGCTACCCGAGCGTTATGGAGGTGTGAAAGGGACACGCTTGGGCCAGTCCACTGACCTTCTAATGGCGCCTCAATAAGCGGAGTCAAATCGTTGCCATCGAGGGCAATATTATTCTTGCCGGTTCCTCCGTTAGGGTCGGCGGGCATGTCGCAGAGGGCATTCAAAGTCGGGTAGAGATCAATCAGCGACACGGGTGCACTACACTCTTGCCCCGCCACGCTGGCGAGACTACCACCTGGGCGCATCTCAGGAGTGTAAATGACTAGCGGCACTCGGGTCGTTTCTTCGTATGGTGTCGTTTTGGAGGAGTGGTCTTTCTCACCTAAGTGATAGCCATGGTCACTGGTCACAATTACGATTGTATTGTTAGCATAATCGCTCGTCTGCAAGGCATCCCAAATAACACCTACTTGATGATCGGCGAAAGCCACACAGGCAAGGTATCCCTGAATAAAATTAAGCCACCACTCATTCGCCCCATTGCCATAGTCTTGCTTATACTTATTCATGCCGCTCTGGTAGCCTCTATCGAGCAAATCACCAAAAGGCCTACCTTTTGCAATATCAGGAAGATCGGCTAAGTCGTCCCCACTAGGAAGGGGCGGCAAGCTCACGGTATTATTTCCGTTTACGTCTTTAAAGAGATCAAAGAATTCTTTGGGTGCATAAAACGGCGCATGCGGCCGGTTCATACCCACTACCATCAGAAAAGGGTCATTATTATTCTGTGCTAATTTGTCCTCGGCCCATTGCGCACTGATCTCGTCGGGCATGAGGTCTCGAACATCTCCATCGATACCTAAAGCCCCACCCTCACTCGTATAGTTGAAAGGTCCGCTTTTTAGCGCCCAGTCATAATCTTCATAACCTACGGTATCCCCTGGATTATTGTCTAATGAAGTGGTGCTGGGATAATAGCCCCAATTGCTTGTGGGCATATCGGGGTGCTGGTGCTGTCCGCTTGCGTAGTTGCCTGAACCAGGGACAACTCCGTCCCAAGGGAAAGGCCCAAAGTCAGATGGCCCGGCTCCATCACTCGCCGGAGTCACGCTAAAGCCAGAGTTGTCGTCATGACCGTTATGAAAAATCTTACCACTACCCCAAACTGTGTAATTATTACCCTTAAAATGCTCCATCAGGGTAACTGCATCGCTCAAGAGATCAAAGTCCCGCCAGTCGTTAGACTGCTGATCAAAACCATAATAGCCGCTAGTGCTAGGTAATAAACCAGTCCACAAACTAGCCCGCGAGGGTCCGCAAATTGGTGCATTACAATGCGCATTGGTGAAGCGAACACCCGCCTGCATGATCTCTTGAATTTGAGGCGTCTTGGCATCGACGTGTCCTCCCATCCCTTCGACCGAATCGTTTAAATCGTCACAGATAATTAGGATCACATTAGGCTGCGCAAAACACACGTGAACCCCCGAGCAGATCATAATTAATGCGCTTAGTAATAGTATACGCACGCGGGTCGGGGCGAAGGAGAAGGATGAAATTTGGTCCATTGAGTTTAGGGCTAATGTAAGAGTATATAGAAGACGGCCTACTCCCCGACAGCACGTAGCCTGAGGAATCCTTTGGCATTAGAGGTCGGCAGTGAGGCTTCTTTCAGACGCTTCGCGCCAACTGTATCTATCGTAGTCGCACTGACTGTTGACCACCCGGAGGTTTCTAGCGATGCACTCGCCTCGGGAATCAAGGAAACGTCGCTCCGAGTAGTCACCTCTGGATATTGGATCGCGATAGCACCTGCGGAATGACTCATCGAGACTTGAGTGGCATTTTTTTCAAGTGGGTGTGTTCCCATGGCATACTCCATGAGATTAAGAATCCCATCTTGGTCGGGATCTTCGTCATCAGCAAAATCTGATGCGTTGTGGCCTGGTGTCTGGTGGAGCGCTGACCATTGCGACTTCGTCACCGGATAGCTAGCAGGGACGCTATAGGGCGACGCCTGAAAATCTTTTTTCCAGCCATCGCCCACATAATCACTGTTATCAGAATCATGAAG
>CALBPO010000257.1 GCA_937899295.1 uncultured Opitutia bacterium | reverse complement strand
ACACGCACTGCAGGCACAGAGCTTGGGATTAATATCCCGGGAGGCCGCTTTGTCGCCTTTGGTAATTCTGATTTCATCGCCAACAACCGCCTACGCGCCTTCGGCAACCGCACACTTTTCTTCAATTCGATGAATTGGGCACTCGCTAAGAACAGCATGCTGAACATCGCGACTCGGCCACTGGAGAGTTACCAAGTCGTCATGAGCGAGCGTGACCTGAACCGAACCCTCATGTATTACTCAATCATACCGGGTACCACTGCGCTACTCGGGTTACTCATTTATCTCATCCGCCGCCACTAAGCATATGCGTTTCAAATTTACAATTTTTCTTCTCGCACTCAACGCCATTAGCTTTGGTCTGATTGCTTACCTTAACCACCAGGCTAGACAAATTGAGCCAAGCACCGGCGGCCTTTCAGGACAGATCGGACGGGAATTAATCGACGCTGACCGCATCGAACTGCATGGACGTGGAATCGAAACGCCCCGCATTCTTGAACGCGAAGGTTCCACTTGGTATCTTCTCGAGCCGATGCAATGGTCGGCCAACTATTTCGCGATCAATCGTATTCTAAATCAGCTACAGTTTCTCGAAGAAGAAGCTTCCTTTCCAGTCGATGATATTGAAAAGACTGGACAATCCCTAGCCGACTACGGGCTCGAAAACCCTTTACTGAGGATCGTCATCGCTGAAGGCGAAGAAAGCATTTCTCTAAGTATCGGCACATTAACCGAAATAGGCAATAATGTCTATTTATTAGGCCCCGACGAGCGGGAGATCTTTGTCGTCGACCGCCAAGTCATTGATGGTCTGCTCGTTGACCTGAACGATCTTCGCACCCGCGAGATATTTGATATACCTGTCTTTGAGGTCGACGCACTTGGTCTGCAGATCCGCTCGGAAAATACTGCCGATGGCAGTTCGCTAAAAGTGCGCCTCGCTCGCAACAATGGCGCTTGGAGTTTCGAGGCGCCTCTCGCAGCAAAAGCAGACCCTGCTCTCGTCGACAACACGATCAATACTCTGACCGCTGCCAAAGTAGGTCGCTTCATTGAGACCGAACAAGCCGACCTGATGCTTCAAGGCCTCGAAAACCCCTTCATGCAGGTCACCATCCACGGCAATAAGCGCCGCCAGACGCTCATCGTCGGCAATCTCGATCCCGATCCGCAAGGTGCACCTCAATACTTCGCTAAACTCGAAAATAATCCCGCGATATTCACTGTGCTAGCCCGCCCTTTCGACGACCTACGCGAAGCACAAGAAGCCCTCCGCGAGCGCAATTTCATGAACTTTGACCCAAGCAAGCTATCCACCATCAACATATCCGAAAATGGCCGCAAGATACGGCTACAAAAACTAGAAACTGGCGAAAACGACTGGCAAGTCCTTAAGAGTAATGGCGAAAATGAGATCCAGCCTTATCGCGCGGATCCAGCCATCATGGATAGCTTGCTTAAAAATCTCTCTACCCTTCGAGCGAGCGGGTTTACCGCCGATGCCCCCACCGCGTCTGACAACGAGAATTACGGCTTCAACAACCCACGCCGCGTTGTGACGCTCAGCTTCTCTGTAGGCGATCCACTAACACTTATGCTCGCGCATCCTGAAGGCAGAGAGGATGTACTATACGCGAAAACAAACTTAGCTGATTTCATCTTTGAAGTAGAGCGCTATACGACTCTGCGCATGATTCCGCTCGATACCCACTACTATCGAAATCGCTTACTGGACATGCTTCCCTCTGCGGCACGTATTAGCGCACTTAAACTTACCAACCTAGAAAAAAACGAAGCCATCTTCGATTACAAAATTGGCCAAGAAAATATGGGCTGGAATGATCTGATCGAAGAATTCGATACCGAGCATGGAGATCAAATACACGTCTTGCTCGACGCCGTACGTAAGTTTGAGGTTAAGAGCTACCTCATCGATAGCTATACTGAAGCTTATCCCGTCGACGAAGAAAATTCACTGCCGTGGATCTTCCAACTTAGCGCCACGATCCAGCTACCCGGGGGCGAGACCGACCGCACGGAGACACGTGAATACGTACTGACCGAACGCCTTTCTGGTACCGTTCAAGTAGCAGGGTCGAAACAATACGACACTATCTTCGAAATTCCACAGCCACTAATTGAAGCACTCTACGAACTGACCGACGAGATGGAAATCCCGCCAGAGATGGCAGAAGAGCCAGTACTAGAACCTAAGCCTATAGAGCCAGTACCAGCACCTGCGCAAATCAACACACCGTAGTCTGCAAACTTGCTCACGCCCAGTTGAGCAACTGTAACCTGCCACACGAACCATGCCACGCATCAGAAAACTTCATCTAGT
>CALBPO010000256.1 GCA_937899295.1 uncultured Opitutia bacterium | reverse complement strand
ACGATGTGATCGATCCATTCAAGCTTGAGTGTGACCAGATTTACAACCTAGCCTGCCCCGCGTCACCCGTGCATTACCAGTATAATGCAATCAAGACGATCAAGACTTCGGTCATGGGGGCGATTAATTGCCTGGGGCTAGCGAAGCGAGTGAATGCCCGTATTTTTCAGGCTTCCACCTCAGAAGTCTACGGCGATCCCTCCGTCCATCCTCAGCCAGAGGCTTACTGTGGCAACGTGAACCCGGTTGGTATTCGTTCCTGTTATGACGAAGGCAAGCGCTGTGCTGAGACGCTCTTTATGGATTACCGCAGGCAGAACGGCGTCGATATCCGTATCGCCCGTATTTTCAATACTTACGGCCCTAATATGTGCCCTAGCGATGGACGCGTGGTCTCTAACTTTATCGTCCAAGCTCTTCAAGATCATGATATCACTGTCTACGGAGAAGGTCAGCAGACACGGTCTTTCTGCTACTGTGATGATTTGATCGAGGGCTTTGTCCGCATGATGAACCAAGACGAAACTATAGGCCCCATCAATATAGGAAATCCCAGTGAGTTCACTATTTTAGAACTTGCCGAAAAAGTCATCAACCTGACAGGCAGCCAATCTAAGATCATCCACGAGGCACTGCCATCCGACGACCCTAAGCAGCGCCAGCCCGACATTACACAGGCTAGGCAGGTCCTTGGTTGGGAGCCGAAGTATTCACTGGACGAAGGTCTCAAGCCGACGATCGCATATTTCGACAAACTATTAGCGGTGGGCGAGTCACTTTAATTACCCCAATTAGCTGGAAAAAAGGGTTGCTTCATCTTAGTAAGCACCTAATTTCCGCTACTTTTTTTAAACTATCAACCAATTTTAGTCATGCCTAGAGAGCACATAATTTTAGAATGCACCGAAGCCCGTGCTGAGGGTAAACCTGTCTCCCGCTACATGTCCACACGTGACAAGAAGCAACAACCTGACCGCGTCGAAAAGAAGAAATATAATAAATTCCTTCGTCGCCATACGCTACACCGTGAGATCAAGGGTTAATCAAATACAACATTCAATGTCATTTTCCCTAAAAATACACTTAGGTGATTTTTCCAAGATATCCTATTTCTAAATAATATCTAAATTTTTTATAAAAAAAAGAATTCGACTCAAGAAACTCTCTTATATTTCCACTTAAATCAGACTCTTTAAATTCGTCACTTGATTTGGTGT
>CALBPO010000255.1 GCA_937899295.1 uncultured Opitutia bacterium | reverse complement strand
CACCTGCCCGCACACGATAACCCGCGCGTCGCACAACCGGCAGCGGTTCACCCGTCAAAGCAGCATCTTGCACATAGCCGACGCCAGTCTGGATAATACCGTCCACCGTAAAAGGACCTCCAGGCTCGACGCGGACTAGAGCGCCCACTGAGACCTCGGCTAGGGAGCACTCTCGCCAATCGCCCTCCTCCGACTGTACGGTCACCCGATCAAATCGCTCCCGTAGGCGGGCACTCTCCAACTTCATCTTGGCCTGGGAACGCTCGCCCAGCATCCGCCCAAAAGTATAGATTGCGATCACAATGGAGACCACTTCGTAGTAAACACTACCCTGCCCTGTAAGAGAGCCGACCACTGAACCAACAAAGGCTCCTAGTAGGCTGAGCATAAAGAGCCCTTCAATCGAGAGACGTCGTCCTCGGAACATAGCCAGAGTCGAAGCAAAGAGTGGTCCTCCCAGAAAGGCCATCACCGCAAGCGCCGAAAGAATCAGCCCACCATGCAAAATCCAATAAGCCATCGAAGCAAAAGGCGGCGGCGTCATATTCAAGGCCAAAGAAAACACCATCCCCTGCCCCGCAAAGACGCCCGCAATTGCGACCCGCAACCAAGCTCGCGAGTGCTTCAGGTCAAGATCATCACAAGCACTCTCCGCACAACAAAAACCCGTGGGCTTAGAAGATGACGCTGAAGATAGTGAAGACATGAATCAAACTACATGCGCATGAATCAAAACGACGTCCAGCCTCAGGACGAAAAAAGAAAATATAAAATAGAAGGCACTGATCGCTCTAAGTGAAGCGGGCTATCGAAGACAATCTGCAACAGCCTTAAAGGTATTTCCTTAACTTAGGCGTAAAGTTAAAAAAAAAATCGCCTATCACCGTAATAATCATTGGATTATAGGTGTTGAATTTTTATTGGACTTACGACGTATTTTGTTATCAATTCATAGAGTTACTATGAAATCTTATACCCGCTGTAAGCTTACATCATGAAAGTATTGATTTTCAGATTAATTAAAAGAATACTGACGATCCTTATAATCGCGGCTGCTACATTCGCAGCTTACGAATACATATCAGTCCGCGTGAAGGGCTATCCCCGCGGGAT
>CALBPO010000254.1 GCA_937899295.1 uncultured Opitutia bacterium | reverse complement strand
CTTTAAAATAATTTATTTTCTTATTATTTGATTCTTTGCAAAACTCATGGATTAAATCATCCAAGTTTGACCTAATCTCAAAGCCGCTCTGAGAAAGTAGTTCGATCTGTTTTTGAAGATTTAAAGTAAGATTTAATGACAGCTTCATTAGATATTCTATCTATCAGAAATCTTTACTACAGACTAACATAATCTGCTTTCTAGTGTTTTTTAAATGCCATCGCTTATAAAATCATCTACGATATTTAGAACGTCGTCATTAAAGCCACCAAAGCCGTGATTCCCGCCAATGAATTGGTAGTGCACAACATCCCCATCTAAATATTCGTATTTTACGATATTAGCATTAGTCAAAGGCGTTGTTCCATTTACTTGTGCTCCAGCATAGCCAAGACCTGTAGCTATGTTTAATATACTTTGTTGAGCTTCTAGAAATGTACGGCTAAGCCAATTAACAGTGCCTCCATCATACGGAATAGTAGTGTCGTTTGTTCCGTGCAGACTCAAAGCTCTCAAATTTGGAGATAATGTGTAGCCGGTATCGTACGAACCGTCATTGTTATCGTCTCCCCAGAATGCGTTATTGCGGTATTGATCAGTAGACAATTGTGAGGCTAGCGAAATGGCATTTTTAAATGTTCCTTCCGGAAGCTCAATCATAGCCCTATTGACCATCGCTGCACCATTGGAAGATCCTAGTAGTGAGATGTTGTTAGCATCCACATCAGAGTAGGTCTTGAGCTGATTAATAATATTTTCTATATAATTTAAGTCGTCTGCCTCGGTTGATTCAGTCTGTATATTCCACCGGTTATCGTAGCCCTGTAGTGCGACCAGAATGTAGCTATCTAAATTCAAATACCGGCTCATCATGGAGTAGGCATTAGAGCCAGCTCCATGTAGGACTACTAATACGGGGTGTGACTGAGCATCACTGTTTGGGTATTTAATTAGAGCGACCCTTTTGTAGCTAGTTTCTTGAGACCAGCTTTGTTTGTGAGAGAGCTGAGATACATCCGATAGCGAGTCAGGATCATCCGTCATTGAAAATCGTACAAATTGAGAGTCGCCATTCACAGATACAGTCGCTGAAGCAGTTCCACCTGTAGTCCATATGCTCAGGTCATCACTGGTTTCAATATCTACGCTTACACTAGCTTCTCCATTAGCTACCGCGATTAGATTCGATCCAAACTTAGCATGGACTGCATCACGCTCGTTTACGACTGTATCATATTCAGTTTGAGTAATCGAATAAGTCTCAGTCGCTAGTGTCGAAATAAGAACCGAGATGAATAATATCAAATGATGAGTTGATTTCATAGTGCTCGCTAGATGTCGATTTGTTCGACGATCTCTAGATCGTATCCGTCGATGCCGACGACTTTGCGTTGGGTGCTGGACATGAGGCGTATTTGTTTGAGCCCAAGTTCGACGAGGATTTGTGCGCCGATGCCGTAGTCACGGAAGTCCATTTTGGTGGGGCCGACGTCTTTGATGCTAGCTTTGCCTGCGCCCTCAATGACACGAATGCCACCTTGTGCTTGCTCAATGTAGAGGAGCACGCCATGGCCTTCTTGAGAGATGCGCTGCATTGCCGCATTGAGCGAGTTATAGCCGCCGAGTGTCTTTGAGCGGAAGATATCACCGAGGAGGTTTTCGCTCTGCACGCGCACCAGGGTGGGGGCTTCGTCGAGCTCGCCCATACTTAGTGCTATGTGCTGGCGGTCATCAAGTATACTACGAAAAATATGGAGATCGAAGGTGCCGAACTCGGACTCGAAGGGCTTGGTTAAGATGTGCTCGATCAGTTTGTCGCGGGTGTGGCGATACTCGATTAGGTCGGCGATGCAAATTAGTTTGAGGTCATGCTTCGCTTTAAATTTAATTAGGTCGGGTAGGCGTGCTAGGCTGCCATCTTCATTCAGGATTTCGCAGATTATACCGCTTGGGTTAAGACCCGCAAGTTGGGCTAGATCGACTGCTGCCTCGGTATGCCCTGCTCGTTGCAAAACACCCCCCGGTTTGGCTCTTAATGGAAAGACATGGCCTGGTTGCACTAGCATTTTTGGTTCAGAATTTGGATCTCCGAGTATACGGATCGTCTCTGCGCGGTCGTGGGCACTAATTCCTGTAGTAATTCCTTCGGTTGCATCAACTGAAACGGCAAAGTCAGTCTGCTGTGATTCACGATTTTCTGATGCCATTGAGTTAATGCCGAGGCGACGAAGTTGATCCGAGTGCATAGGCACGCAGATGAGGCCACGGGCATGTAGCGCCATTTGATTGACAGCTTCTGCAGTGACCTTGGATGCGGCCATGACAAGGTCTCCCTCATTCTCGCGGGATTCGTCGTCGGTCACGATGACCATTTTACCCGCGGCGATGTCGGCGATCGCGGAATCAATACTGTCAAAAGAATTCTCTTCGTTGGTTTCTGTACTCATTGGAAACTTTAAAACCAATCGGATTTAACTTATTTCGCAACCGTCTTTTCTGGGAATAGTTCGGGTCGTATAGTTTTATGCTGCTGTGCATAGCTTTGCTTACCACTTGCTTTTCATTCGAAGTTTTAGAAGATCGAAAATATGTCCGATTTTAACCTCAATAAGAAAGTCTACAAAGCCCAAGGTGGCATCTTTAGTATAATCGATCTGCTCCGCAGCTTTGCTGATCCCGAACTGGAGATTGATGGTATCTCGCGAATATCCGACCTACACATGAAAGTTAGCGAACCAGTGCGTTATCGTTATGACGGCGACTTGGAGACAATTGAAGGGGGGGAGCCTTTGACCAAAGAGACTTTGCGTGAGCTGATCTTTCCGCTGATCAGTCAGTCGCAGCGGCAGAGCTTGATTGATAATCCACGGTTGGACATCGATTCGGGCTATTCGTGGGATGAGAAAAAAATTAATTTCCGCCTGAATATTTTCCATGATCGTGATGGCATGGCCTGCGTGATGCGAATGTTGCCGAAACATATTCCTGAGATCGACGAAATCGGCTTTATGAACCCCAAAGTTTGGCAGGATATTACCGAGCTCAAACAAGGTCTTGTTCTAGTGACTGGAGTGACTGGCAGTGGTAAATCAACGACTATTGCCAGTATAATCGACTACATCAACAAGAGTCGTAAAGCGCGTATAATTACGCTGGAGGACCCGATTGAGTATGTCTTTAGCAGTGAGCAATCGCTTATCTCGCAACGTGAACTAGGTAAGAACTTGAGCGATTTCCCGAACGGCCTACGGAGCGCGCTTCGTGAAAACCCTGACATTATCTACGTCGGCGAGATTCGTGATGCGACGACAGCTCAGCTTGCCTTGGCCGCAGCAGAAACTGGGCACATGGTGCTCTCGACCTTGCATACTAAGGATGTCAAGGGTACCTTTAGCCGGATTATCGATATGTTCCCTGCCGAGCGTTCTACTGAGATCGCGGCGCAGCTTTCTTTTTCGCTGGCATTTACGGTGAGTCAAAAACTGCT
>CALBPO010000253.1 GCA_937899295.1 uncultured Opitutia bacterium | reverse complement strand
ACAGCTGCGCGGATACGATTTTCCCCCCAGTTGGGGATGAAATTGACATCTTTGAGAGATTCCAAGGCAGCAGCTCGATCACCGTTCTTATCGAGAGCGATGAACCATTGGTCCATTGCACGAAAGACGACTGGCGTTTTAGAGCGCCAGCAGTGCGGGTAGCTGTGGACAAATTTCTTTTTGGCAATAAGCGAGCCATTGGCAGCAGTGATACGAAGTACTCCAAGATTGGCATCGGAGGGCTTTTTATCGGCATCTAGGACAGATAGACCTACGAGTTCGGCAGGCACTTGGCCGTCGGCCACATAGCAACCATCGTCATCAAGTGGGCAATAAACCTCGAGCCCGTTGTTAATTCCTGTGATATAGTCATCCAGTCCGTGACCTGGTGCGGTGTGCACACAACCTGTACCACTCTCTGTCGTAACATAGTCAGCGAGAAGGAGAGGGGATGGGCGATCGATAAAAGGATGTCGTGCATCAAGCTTTTCCAGTTGTGCACCGATGTAATTCGCGATGATTTCGTAGCTTTCTATCTTACACTCTTCGACGACAGATTCGATCAACGCAGTGGCCACGATGAGGGTACCATGTTCGGCTGTCTTGATGGCAGAGTATTCGATCTTTGGGTGGACCGACACCGCTAGGTTAGCGGGTAGTGTCCAAGGAGTGGTCGTCCAGATAAGAATCGAGCTGTCTTCGTCGGGTAGGTCTAGCTGGGTCCGAGCTTCGTCACTCAATCGTAATTTTACAAAGATTGAGATACTAGTGTGGTCCTTATACTCAATCTCGGCCTCCGCGAGTGCAGTGGCACAGGGAATCGACCAGTAGACTGGCTTTTTGCTACGGTAAACGAGGCCTTGCTCGACAAAATTGGCAAAAGTTTCTAATTCGGCCGCTTCGTATTCGGGATGAATGGTCCAGTATTCGTTTGCCCAGTCAGCTGTCACGCCAAGACGTTCAAATTGCTCGCTTTGTATAATACGGTATTTGTTAGCAAATTTGGCGCAGGCTTTGCGCACTTCGAGAGGCGTGTAATCGGTGCGCCCAGAGTCTTGTAATTCGCGTGACACCTTGTGTTCAATAGGCAGCCCATGGCTGTCCCAACCAGGGATATAGGGCGCGTCGTATCCAGACATCCACTTGTAACGTAAGATCGTGTCCTTCAATGTTTTATTGAGTGCGTGCCCAAGATGTAGATCGCCGTTTGTGAAGGGAGGACCGTCGTGTAGAATAAAGCTTTTGCCATTGCTATTTTTGGCCTGAATCTTCTCGTAGAGACCGATTTTTTTCCAGTGATCAATCCGCTCTGGTTCGCGCTCCACCAGATTGCCTCGCATGGGGAAATTCGTCTGTGGGAGATTGAGCGTATCTTTGAGGTCTTGAGCCATAATAAGAGACCAGAGGCCGATGAAAAGCGGCGCAGTGTGGATTTTTGATTTACCAAGTCAAGCACTCAGAATTTTCTCGCGGAAGATTCCTGAAAAGACTTTCCTGCGAGCTTTTAAACTATGCTATTTGCGCTGATCCAACTCCCTTTTGCAGAGCTGCACCTATTTTGGCTGCTGCTCTTGCTTGCGGTCGGCTTTCTCGCATTAGCTTACGGTGGAGATGTTTTAACGAGTGGCGCAGCGGCTGTCTCCGTTAATCTCAAGATTGCGCCGATCGTGGTCGGTTTGACCGTGGTTTCGATTGCCACATCGATGCCTGAGATGGCGACCTCCTTGCTGGCAGCCAAGGATAATCCAGGTATTGCACTGGGCAATATCCTAGGGAGTAATCTCGCTAATATCGCTTTGATACTCGGTATTACCGCGGTGATCGTGCCCCTGAAGGTCGAGCGCAGACTAGTATGCCGCGAGGTGCCAATTCTGATCGGCATGACCGCAATTTTCTTCTTATTTGCCATGGGAGGGGGCTTTCATCGGGCAGAGGGCTTGATTCTGCTTTCCTTGACGGTCGCTTATCTGATTCACGTAGTCCGAGGCGCCAAGGCAAAGGACTCTATAGAGCAATTTATAGAAGGTAATGAAGAGATCACCAGAAAAACGACTAAAGCCGCGGTATTTTTCATACTATTCGGCGGCATATTGCTCGCGCTCGGTGCTGAGGTGCTGGTCGGCGCCTCTGTCGAAATGGCAATGCGGATGGGTGCGAGTGAGCTCTTTGTTGGACTGACCATTGTAGCCATTGGCACTAGCCTGCCCGAACTCGCGGCCTCGGTCTCAGCCGTTCGAGCTGGGCATGGTGATATGTGCGCAGGCAATATCGTTGGTTCAAGTATTTTTAATATGTTACTGATCGGGGGCGGCGTCTCCGCATACGTGGGGATGGACGTTAGGGATGAGCTTTTATTGATTGAATTCCCTGCTTTGCTACTACTTTCATGCCTGCTCTTGTGGTTCTTTAAGAGCGGGCATGTTGTCTCTCGCCGTGAGGGGATCTGCTTACTTTTCCTTTACGCGGGGATCCTATCACTTTCCGCACTCTCGCAGTTTGGATACTTATTTTGAAATCTAATTTCCGATTTATTATATCCTAATTAAATTACTTATGTCTGAAAAACAAAAGCCAGTCGTTCTCATTATTCGTGATGGTTGGGGAGCCAATCATGATGCGTCCTACGATGCTTACAATGCCGTCAAGCTGGCCAATACACCGGTCGCAGATCGACTGAGCGCTGAGTATCCGCGCACCGAAATTGCAGCCTGTGGACTGGAAGTCGGATTGCCTGAGGGCATCATGGGGAACTCCGAGGTTGGCCATCAAAACATTGGTGCGGGTCGAGTGGTCGATCAAGAACTCGTCCGCATCAACAAGGGTATCAAAACGGGCTCGGTTAAAGAAAGCACTGCACTGAAGTCTGCCCTCGAGAATGTCCGTGTAAATGGTTCCGCACTTCATTTCATGGGGCTCGTTTCCGACGCTGGGGTTCACTCGATGCTGGATCACCTCTATGGCTTGCTACACATTGCAAAGGAGCAGGGTATCGAGAAGGTTTTCCTCCATGCCTTTACCGACGGTCGTGATACGGGACCCTTTTCGGGGAAAACATTCCTCGCCGAAGCTGAAGCGCAAATGGCTGAAATCGGCCTCGGCCAGATCGCCTCAATCATGGGACGCTACTGGGCGATGGATCGCGATAATCGCTGGGATCGCGTCGAGCGCGCCTACGATTGTTTAACTGGCTCAAAGATTGAACGTCGCGCCGCTACTGCCGCCGATGCAATCCAGCTACAATATGATTCGCCCGAAACCGAAGGCACAAAAGGCGATGAATTTTGTCCGCCGACTACGCTCATCGGACCTGACGGATCCCCCTTGGGCAATATTCAAGATGGCGACTCCGTGCTCTTCTTCAACTTCCGTGGTGATCGCCCCCGCGAGCTGACACGTGCTTTTATCCAAGACAAATTTGATGGCTTCGATCGTGGGGCAATGCTAGACGTTTTCTTCGCCACACTGAGCGAGTATCAAAAAGGTCTCTGCCCAAACATCATCTTCCAAAAGCCACCTAAGATGGAAGATATTCTTGGCGCTTACATTGCGGAGAAGGGCATCGGCCAGTTCCGTTGCGCGGAAACAGAAAAATTTCCTCACGTCACTTTCTTTTTTAATGATTATCGTGAAGAACCGTTTGCAGGGGAAGACCGGGAGCTTGTTCCCAGTCGTAAAGACTGCGCGACTTATGATGAAAAACCCGAAATGTCCGCATACGGAATCCGTGACGTGTCGGTGGCTGCTATCAAATCCGGAAAGTACGGCCTCATCGTGATCAATTTTGCCAACCCCGACATGGTAGGACACACGGGTGTGCTTGAAGCATGTATTGAAGCCTGTGAAATCGTCGATGACTGCGTTGGTGATCTTTTAGCTGCAATCGACGAAATCGGCGGATCCGCCGTGATCACAGCAGACCACGGAAACTCTGACCAGCTATGGAACCACGAGAACAATGGCCCCCATACAGCGCATACACTCAATCCTGTTGAACTCGTCGTTTACAGTGAGACATACAAGAACGCCCAGCTTATCGAATCAGGTGCGCTTGGCGACGTTGCGCCCACGCTACTCAAGCTGATGGACTTGCCACAGCCTGAAGCGATGAGCGGGCATTGCTTGATTCGATGAAAATCACCTCTGCCAGTTATGCCGGTTGTGCTATCGACCTCGAGGCTTGCCCTGTCTCGAATTTTCCAGAGTTTGCCTTTGTCGGACGTTCCAACGTGGGTAAATCCTCGCTGGTCAACATGCTGGCAGA